>JAGHDS010000160.1 GCA_021159845.1 Anaerolineae bacterium | reverse complement strand
GGCAGAGCCCACGCTTCCACCAGAGCACAGCCACGGCGATTATAGTCCAGAGATGGTGGCGAAGCAAAACCCCAACCCCGCGTGGCGCGCCGGGGGCCGGGCTGTCACAACAACCCGGCCCCCAATGATGTTCCCGATCTCTCAGAGCTTGATAGAATCAGCCTCCCTGGCTACCGAACGTTCTCCATGCAACACGCATCCAGTTCGCGCCTCACCCGCTCGAACTCCGCTTCCGCCTGGGCCAGCTTCTCCACAGCGCCGTCCAACGCGGCATCACGTCCCATGAACTCTAATTCTTTACACAAATCCGCCAAAGGAGTGGCACCGAACAGGGCGCTGTTGGACTTCAGAGTATGAGCCGCCCGAGTAACCCTCGCCGCATCCCCTTCCGTCAGAGCCTCCTTGAGCTTCGCGATCAGCTTCGGAGCTTCAGTCAGATAACTCTCGATCAAGTCCACCAGGACCTCATCTCCCATCGTTTGCCGAAACTGCTCCAAAGCCTCCGCGTCAATCGCGGGTCCCTCAGGCTGTGCGGCGGCTTCGTCTACTGGCTCATCCGGGAGACGCTGGCAACGGCTCAGCGCGGCGGACAATGCCTCCACCTGGACCGGCTTACTCACGTAGTCATCCATGCCGGCGGCCAGGCACTGCTCCCGATCCCCTTGTAACGCGTGGGCCGTCATGGCGATGATCCGCGGCTGTTGATCCTTCGGCCACAGCTGTCGGATGCGCCGGGTGACCTCCAGGCCACCCATCTCCGGCATCTGAACGTCCATCAGGATCACATCATATGGCTGTCGACGAAGCGCCTGCAACACCTCGATGCCGTTCGCGGCCACATCCGCCCGATACCCCATGCGCTCCAGGATGCGTAACGCAACCTTCTGATTCACAACGTTATCCTCCGCCAACAAGATGCGCAGGGGGTGCCGCTCCGCAAACGTCGGATCGATATGCACCCGCTCTTTCGGCCGGATGAGCGTTGCAGGCTGATCCGCCAGGGTATGCAGCAAGACATTGTATAGCTGGGAAGGCTTGATAGGTTTGGTCAGAAAGGCAACGAACTCCACGCTTTCATCATGCCTCTCCATCCTGCCCAGAGAGGTCAACATGATTAACGGCATCGCACTCAACTTGCGGATCTCGGCCGCCAGGGTCAACCCATCCATGTCGGGCATGTGCATATCCAGAATAGCGAGGTCGAAACGCTCACCTTCCCGGACCCACTGCAGTGCCTCCGGGCCAGAGGCGGCCGCGCGCGGGAGCATCCCCCACGCCTGGGTATGACGCACCAGGATGAACCGGTTGGTCGCGTTATCATCGACGATCAGAACCCGTCTTCCAGCGAGCTGCGGCTGCGCACTCTGGAGATAAACATGCGGACGTGCCGCGGCCGCCCGGGCCCGAATCGTGAAGTGGAACGTGGACCCCTTGCCCACCTCGCTCTCCACCCAGATGCGCCCTCCCATCATCTCCGTCAGGCGCTTACAAATGGCAAGCCCCAACCCCGTGCCCCCGTATCGACGGGTGACAGAGGCATCCAACTGGGTAAAGGGCTGGAAGAGATGCCCTAACCGTTCCTTTGGGATGCCGATTCCCGTATCCCGGACGGAGAAATGCAACACATGTTCAACATGAGGCTCACGCCCATTCCCATTTCCCGACACCTCCTGCTTCGCCTCGGACGCCACCGTGACGACGACCTCGCCCCGCTCGGTGAATTTGACCGCATTGGAAAGCAGATTGACCAAGATCTGGCGCAGTCGGGTCACATCGCTCACAAGCATCTCTGGCACATCGTTTTCGATCAGGTAGGCGAGGTCGAGCCCCTTCTCCGCCGCCTTGGGAGCGACCAGATCCAAAGCCTCCTCAATACACGTACGAAGCTCAAACGGCTGGCTTTCAATATCCAGTTTTCCAGCCTCGATCTTGGAGAAGTCCAAGATATCGTTAATGATGGTCAGGAGAGCATCGCTACTGGTACGGATCGTCTCGACGAAGTCACGTTGCTCAGGATCCAGATTGGTGTCGAGCAGGAGGCTTGTCATCCCTACGATCGCGTTTAACGGGGTACGGATCTCATGGCTCATATTGGCCAGGAACTCCGACTTCGCTCGGGCCGCCGCCTCGGCTGCCTCCTTGGCCTGCCGCAACTCCAACGCCTCCCGCTTCCGCTCGGAGATATCCCGGCCAACGCCCACCAGCCCCACTATACTCCCATCCTGGCCCCGCAGAGGTACTTTTGTGGAAAGGACCCACCGCTCGTCCCCATCCGGGTCTACGACGAGCTCCTCTTTGTTCAACAATGGCTCCCCGGAACGGATGATGGCCTGCTCATCCGCGTAGAACTGAGCGGCTACCTCCTCCGGGTAAAAGTCAAAGTCCGTCTTCCCTATCAGGTCTTCAGGTCTCTCCGCTCCCATCAGATGCGCCACCGCTTGATTGGCGATCAGGAAACGGCTCTCCACGTCCTTCACGTAGATGAAGTCCGGCAGGTTATCGATGAGCGTGCGCAGCAAGTTGCGCTCGTGCGCCAACGCCTCTTCGGCCTCTCGCTCCTCCGTGATATCAACCCCAGTACCAATTACATATTCAACACGGCCGTCCTCGCCCCGTAGAACTGTGTCCGACCACTCAATCAGCCGACGACTGCCATCCACAGCGACCCAGGAGTTCTCATGCCGCTCAATAGCCCCCTCTGACAGCAACCGCTCGAAAGCCCTTCTGGCCTCCGCTGCCTCCTTGGGATCCGATAGCAGATCCCAGATATGCTTACTCTTCGCCTCCCCCGCCGAGCAACCCACAATGCGCTCGCACGCCCGGTTGAACCGGACGATGCGCCCCTCCCGATTGAGGACCACCACCAAAGCATCCACCGTGTCCAACACGGCCGCGATGAAATCCCGCTCCGATTGGAGGACTTCCTCAACGATTTTCTGCTCTGTGACGTCGCGGAAGATACCACAAGTGGCAACGGGTATGTTATTCTCGAATCTACAACTGACGCTTCCCTCCACGGTGATCGTCCTGCCATCCTTCGCTATGAACTTGGCCTCCACACGATCAACCGTCTCCCCCGCCAATACGCGCGCAAAGGTCTCCTTACAATGGGCCAAGCTATCAGGATGAACGATATCAAACAGGGACAGATGGGGGATCTCCTCCTCACTGTATCCAAGGGTCTCCCGCCAGGCACGATTCGTGTATATGAAAGAGCCATCCGCAGCAACGCTCTGGACGAGATCGTTCGCGTTCTCGAAGATATCTCGATATTCAGCCTCCCGCCTTCGCGAGGCCTCAAGCGCACTCTCCAGCTCATCGCGAGTGATCTCCCCCCAGAGACGAGCTTCCTCAAGCCGGCGGGATGACCGCGAGCGGATCAGATACAACAGTCCCGACACCATAGCGGCCACCACCAGTCCGGCGCCAAAGTACAACCGGTCAGCAAGGGAAATCGAGGTCCCAATCCGCCAGGCGACGACGGCCCATCCCCCCAACGTCATGGCCGACATCGCGAACAGCCAACGAGCAGACGGGAAAAAGAGCCCCATCCCTATGATGAGCAGAGCGAAATACACAGTCTGTCCGATGTCAGGAGTCAGGTAAAACCGGATCCAGATGTTCGCCAGGACCAGTCCAGCGATAGCCGCCCAAAGGGGAGGAATCCATCGAGGGGGAATAGCGTGTTGCCGTGACCAATAGCAGAGGCCCAGCAGGATAACGGCTGTTGCCAAGGCGACAGCCGCCATCGGCCAGCGTACAGGCGGCGACAGAATCACAGCACAGGCAAGCGCCAGGAAACCGTACCACACACCAAGCCCTGCGGTTACCATATACAAAGCGTCCCGCGCGGCCCCTTCCAGCGCTCCCTGCAACGGCATCGCGGTCGGGTCACGCCCCGACGTTCCTCCATCCCCCGGCGAGCGGACAGTGCTCTCCCCCATAGTGGAACCGTTCATGTTCCATGCCCTCCTGAGACATCCACGGAACGAGAAAGCTCCTGGCTTGACGACACTCACACGATGGCAGCCCTGCGAGGAGAGACTACCGCCCGACGGTGGGGACCGAGACCGGAGCCACACCCTCCGCCTGCCACCTCTCACTACTGCCGCTAATTAACCAGCCTTCTAGGATCAATGATACCATGCAGGAAACGGACGTGGTATAAGCCAAAAGGGCCAAAAAAGCGCCCCGCTTGATCGGCGGGGCGCTCTCCTTAACGCTGCAAGAGGCCAAACCCACACAACGAGCCTGTCCCCCTCTCGTCATCCAAGGATCACGGAGCAGGGGCTGCGGCGAACGTGAGGAACTTGTTTGGCCAACCCCACGGCTGAGCAGGCCAGGCATAGAAGCGGTTGAAGTTGTGACGGATGGCCGCGTCGCTTACCCACAGGTCTAGTACGTAGCAGCACTCCACGAAGGAGTCCCCCAGATCCTCCATGTCTATATCCCGCAGGTATTGCAGCCCAGAGGGCGTTGTACCCAGCTCACCCAGGTTGGTAGCATAAGGTGCCCCATCCCAATACTGATGCCAGGTAGCCGAGCCGGGATAGTACGCCGAGTTGGGCGGATTGCCGCCGCGCACCCGCAGGCGATATCCCAGGAAGTAGTCGTCATGGAAATCGCCGAACACCTGCAAAACATGAGTACCGGCCGGAGCGCCACCACACGGCTGCACCACGGTACCACTGGGCGTGCGCAGCTCTAGCTTGTTGATCTTAGGCCGCGTGTTGTCCAGCTGTACGTGATGATCCACCGGCTCGCGGAAGATCGGTCCGGAAGGCGCGGTGCGCCATTCCAGCCAGATCACATAGTGGCCGTCCTTGTCCAACACATTGGGATCATTCAGCGTATCCCATACGGCCAACACCAGCCCTCCATTGGGGCAGCCACCGGCACCTGAACGCAAGGAACGATAGGTGGCCGCATTGAACCAGCCGTCAGAATCCGGGTCGAACGTGCCGGTAGGCCGGCAGTACGGCGGCGTCATATACCATTCCCACGTGCGCCAGTGAGTCTGGATGCCAGGCGCCGTGCCTGGTGTCGGAACCGGATCGCTCACATCGCGGAAGGCCACCCGGAATTCCACGATATCATCGCTCAGGTAGCCATCGATGGGCACATACCAGCCGAAGGGACGACGCGGCGGTGTGGGCGAACCCGACGAGAGTCCGCTCCAGTACACACCTGTGCCACCACTGCCGATCGACACGAAGCCACCATCAATGTCCCACACGGACCGATTACCAATCAGTGTGATCATCGGTTCGGGCTCTTCCAGGGGTTGCGCAGCAGTCAGCGCGTCCAGCCCCAGGAAGTCCGCGGCCGGGGCGAAGTTGGCGATGAGAGACGCGTTGGTAGCCTGGATCCCATCACCATACTTGAGCACATCTCCATCGGTGAAGCTGAACTTATCCGACTCATAGAGAATCTCGGTGGAGAAGACCACCGCCGAGAGCAACTCCTCCATATCCCCAACGCGGGACGTGGCCACGGCATCCAGCCCGAAGTCCACACCGCGGCTGGGGATCCCCGCAGGCACCGTCGCAGGCAACAACGCGCTATTGCTGGCGACGACAGTACCGCTGGCGGCGGAGAGCAGGTCACCATCCAGAATCTGCGTCGCCCCTGGCCGGCCTGCCGTCCCCTCAATGGAGAACCAGATATCGATCTTATATCGCGCTAACAGGTCCTTAAGCAATCCCGGGTTCTTCACAAACGCCTCTCGTGACGTATTCGCGAGAACATCGACGAATCCCAGGATGCTTTCCCTGTCCCCCAGAAACTGTACGGCATCGAGGCCAATGTCATAAGAGATGCCAAAAGGATGGACCAATGCGACATTGGGAATGACGAAGCCGGGGGTGAATAGCAGGTCACCAGCGGTGAACCGCCCCTCAGGATCATCCAGCTCCGTGGAGAAGGCGACAATGCGGTCCGTGATGTCCAGTATGTCCAGAGCATCCAGTCCCAGATCAGGCGCTCTGCTCGCTGCGAAAAAGGCGGATAACAGATCGGCGTTACGAGCGCACACATCGCCGCTGGAGCTGAGCACATCGCCATCCGAGATGTAGGGGTTGCCATCATATGGTTCCCCTTCCCTCATCATGAAATCCTCCTCCGTGGAGAAGGCCCCCAAGCGACAGGCGTCCAAGGGATAACCAGAGCTCTGAGCAGCGGCAGGCGCCGGCATCGGCACCAGGACAACCAACAACGCGGCGATCAATAACCAGCAAACTTTTCTAGACATCTTCAACTCCTTGTCGTGACCGTGCGACGGGGGACGAGCGCCATATCGCTTCGGGGATATCATTGGCCACCTCCTACGACACCGCTGAACAGCCGGACAACCCAGGGCAGAAAGAGCGGAAAGGCAGGTGGCTCGATGCGCATGTAAAGCGCGTCAACGCCCAAGAAGCGAGCGCTCGGCTCAAAGGGCGCCACCAGGTCACTGTGCCGGATGTCGATGCCATCCCCAAAGCGCAGGATGTCGCCATCATTAAATGACGGCTCCTTACGATATAGGAGCTCGGTGGAGAAGCGCATAGGAAAGCGATCACCCCGCCGCGTAGTAGTCACAGCATCCAGCCCGAAGTCCACGCCGCGATGGGGGATACCGGCCGGGACCGCCGATGGCAGCAACGCCACCTGGCCAACGACCACTGTGCCTGTGCGGGCCGAGAGCAAGGAGCCATCAAGGATCCGCACGGTAGCCGCGCCCAGCTCCGTACCCTCCACGGAGAACCAGATATCGATATCGTACCGGGCCAGGAAGCTGACCAGCCCGCCGTCGAGCCAGAAGGACGGCGGATGCTGAGCTGCCTCCAGGGCGAACGCTGTAATCTTCCCATCGTTGCCGATAAAGTGTACGGCGTCCAGGCCCAGATCTCGGTCCACCTGAAACAGGGTGAGAAGCGCAGCATTCGGGATGACGGCTCCATTGGTGATCAAGAGATCACCCGCCCCGAAGCGCCCATGCGGGTCATCTAGCTCCGTAGAGAAGGCCACGAATCCCCGCTCCACATCGAGGACATCGGCCGCGTCCAATCCCAGATCATTTACAACATCCCACGCTTGTAATAACTCATGGTTGCGCATACATATGGCACCGTAACGGCCTAACAGATCGCCATCGGAGACGATGGGATTGCCATCAGGAGGCTCCGGTCCCCGGGTGACAAACTCCTCTTCCGTGGAATAGGCAAACTGCTTACAGGCGCCCAGATTCCCTGAACTGTTTCCGTCAATTTGCATCACCGCCATGAACAATAAGCCGAGTACAATCATGGTGACGCGCAAAGCACGCCATCGATTCACAAGGGCCTCCTTTCGCCAAGCGGCAGCACATCAGAGAGAACTTCGGTCGGAGAAGAGAAACCAGGTATAGGCACACCGCCTTTCAGGGCCTCAAGTACCCTACCTCCGTGCGGAAAGCAAGGATACGGCAAATGAGGGGAACATTATCCCGGCCACAGCCGGGGCGGGGAAACGCTGATACGTGCAAGAATGTCACAACGTATTATAACACACTTTTATGCTGTACTCCACAAAATGAATAAATTGACAGAAACAGCTCGCAGAAGGGACCAGACAGCAATGCTCAAAGCTGTATCCGTTGTATCCGATGAACAGTCCCCATGAGCGGTGGCACACCGCATAACGATGAAAATGGATGGTCGATACCGATGAGCATAAGAACGCAGATGACGCTGATGTACGCAGATCCTCACGGACCATCCCGATTTTGCCCTTTCATCTGCGTAGATCGGCTCCTTCTGCGTCATCAGCGTTCATCCATTCTATTTACGGAACAGTCGCCATGAGCGGTGGCACACCGCATAACGATGAGAATGGATGGTCAATACCGATGAGCATAAGAACGC
>JAGHDS010000011.1 GCA_021159845.1 Anaerolineae bacterium | reverse complement strand
GTGGTGGACAACGCTATCGTAGTTCTGGAAAACATCACCCGTCATGTCGAGGAGGGGGGAGAGAAGCCGAAAGAAGCAGCCGTTTTCGGTGCTTCCGAGGTAGGTGCCGCCATCACCGCGTCAGCCCTGACGACCGTCGCGGTATTTGTCCCGCTTATCTTCGTCTCGGGCCTCACCGGTATCGTGTTCGACCAGTTGGCGTTCGTCATAGCGATCACAATAGGTGGCTCGCTTTTCACCGCGCTGACGCTGACTCCAATGTTGGCTTCGAGATGGATCAAGCCTGTCGAGGTCACAAGGAGGAGCCGTCTGTTCCGGTTGAGCGAACGTCTTTTCCAGGGTGTTGAAGCCATCTACGAACGTATCCTGTCCACTTCGTTGCGTCACAGAAAGAAGATTCTCGCTTCCCTCATAGTGATCTTCGTGGCAAGCCTGGGGCTTCTGAGGTTCATAGGGTCGGATTTGTTTCCGGACGTGGACACGGGCGATATAGCCCTGGAGTTCCGCCTGGACGAAAGCGCCAGACTGGAAGAGACCGTTCAGGTGGGGAAGCGAATCTCCAGTCTGTTTGCGCGCCTTGTGCCCGAAGCGCGGGATCGATACATCTGGTGCGGAGAGACGGAGAAGGGCATTGGGGTGGCGTTGGGAGCCAGCGAAGGACCGAACTGTGGCGAGGGAGGCATGAAACTCGTCAAGAAACGTTACCGGACGCGATCGGCAAAGGATATCGCGGCGGTGTTGCGCAATGAGATCCGGAAGATACCCGGAATCGAGGAATTCCACATCGTAGCCACAACCCCGATAAAGCAGGTATTGCTGGGAGCCAGCAAACAGGTAGAGGTCGAGATTATCGGTCATGACATGGATGTAACGAATCGACTGGCGGAACAGGTACGCAGGATACTTGAGCGCACCCCGGGAGCCGTGGACATCGCGGTCAGCCGTAAGAAGCCCCGCCAGGAAATCCACGTTGTCGTGGACAGGCAGAAGGCCTCCAGCCTTGGCGTTAGTGTTGCGGCGGTTGCGCAGGTGCTTCGAAGTAACTACTACGGATTCGAGGCAACGAAGTACCGGGATGCCGGTGATGATTTCGATGTTTTCGTGCGCTTGGATGAATCGAACCGTCGGTCGCTCGATGACATCGGGGAAATCGATATACCGTCAATGAACCCGGTTATAGGGTCGGTGAAGCTCAGGAACATCGCCCGGATTGTGCATTCTGCCGGTCCCGTCGAAATCGAGCGAAAGAACCGTGAGCGGATTGTCACGGTTGGGGCGGATGTCTACAAGCGGTCGCTTGGGGAAGTGAAAGCGGACGTTGAACGGGAATTACGAAAACTTGAAATACCACCAGGAGTGACGATTGACTTCGGCGGGGAGGTGGAAGAACAGCGCAAGGTCTTCCGCGACCTGACGTTGCTGCTGGTTGTCGGGCTGATCCTCGTCTACATGGTGATGGTGTCACAGTTCGAGTCGCTGAAGACTCCATTTATCATAGCGTTCTCCATTCCTTTTGCGTTCACTGGAGTGATATGGGCCTTTTATCTCAGCGGTGTGACGTTGAGCCTTATGTCATTCATGGCCGTCATTATGCTTGTCGGAATAGTGGTCAACAACGCCATCGTGTTGGTCGATTATACGAATATATTGCGGGCGCGTGGCTTGCCCCTCCGCGAAGCCATCAGGCAGGCGGGACGCCACCGCCTTCGACCTGTATTGATGACAACCTTCACAACGCTGTTCGGCTTGCTCCCGCTGGCGCTCTCTCGCGGGGAAGGGGCTGAAATGTGGCGACCCTTCGGTATAACCGCAATAGGAGGGCTTTCACTTTCGGCACTCGTTACACTTGTCCTCGTGCCGGTAATATACTCGCTCTTCGAGAGGCGGGCGGAGCACAGAAAAGAAGGGGTGGTGCGATGACGCTTGTTTTCATTGCATACAACATTGCGATACACGAAGAGATCATGAAAATCCTTGACAGTCTTAACCTGAAAAGCTACACGCGTTGGGAAGAGGTAACGGGTGTAGGGCAACAGAGTGGCCCCCATCTCAACACGCATGTCTGGCCTGCGAAAAACTCAGCCCTCGCCGTGGTCGCTGGTAATGACGAAGCAAGACTCTTGATGGAGGAAATAAGGCAATTGCGTAAAACTGCGGGTAAGGAGGGTGTAAAGGCATTTTGCTGGCGTGTCGAAGACATAACTTGAAAACCCCTGACAAAATGGCCGGGCGAAGTTCCAGCAGATGAGGCTCGGAATCGTAGGCTTGATCACCGATTACTTCCTCAGGCCGACGCTGCGGCCGACCCCGCCTGCCCGCGCGATCCCCGCTGGGGGCTGTCGCTTCGTGCTTGCTTTTCCCTTCGGGGCCTTCCACGGCTCTGTTTTCCCGGATGGCTTCCGTTTTACCTTGGCGTCATCCGCCGGGTGGGGGAGCCCCCTGTTCGGGTGAGAGCCACATCGCAGCCAGCACGTCGATCCGGAATCCCCTGGTGGCCAGGCTGCAGCGGGTCAGCCAGTCTTTCGCGTAGAACTGGAACGCGGGCGGCCGCATCGCCTTCCCCCTGTGTTCGTGTTCCGTCCCCCAAGCCTCGCCCGGGCGCGCTCGACCTCCTTCGCTAACCGCTGGGAGGTGTCCCGCGCATTTGAAAGCGCACTGGAGGATCGCGGATTCAAGTCTGAAACGCAATGGAGGTGAAAGGGTGGCATCGCGGGGGCTGTTCGGTAGATTGTGGTTGAGTAGCAGCAATCACCGACAGGAGCCCCGCGATGCACGGACACCATCTTACCATCGAGAACAGGGAAATCATCGCCCAAATGCGCGCTGCAGGCCTCTCCCAAGCCCGGATCGCACGCCGGCTGCACTGTCACCCCTCCACCATCAGCAGGGAACTGCGCCGAAACGCCGACTCCCCCGGCCTTTACCTCCCCAGCCAGGCCCAGGCCAAAGCCGACCACCGAAGGCGCCACAGCAAGCAGCCCTGGAAACTGGAAGACACTCCCCTGGCCGACTACGTCAAGGAAGGCCTGCGACGGTACTGGTCCCCCGAACAGATAGCAGGTCGGCTGCGTATCGAGCACCCGGACGATCCTGGAGGTGCTCCGCGAATGAATCTCATCCCCCCATTGCGTTTCAGACTTGAATCCGCGTGTCTGGTGGACACCGCCATGGCCTGCCAGGCGGGCTTCCCGGTCGTGGACCTTTGCTGATGCAGCCTTTCCGACCCCGATGAGCCGGGCGGAAAAGCGGCAACTGGGGGCGATAACACCGTCTCCCGGCCCGATCTGCCGACTGTCGTGCGCCGGCGAGGCGCGCTGGATCGGCACTACCCAGGGGCGGGCTCTTCCTGTACACTTGGGTCTGGCGGTGAGCAGGCTTGGCCGGTGTGTCGCAGATTGCTGACTGGTAACGCGCTTCTTGCACCACAATAACGCGATCTTAACTTTCGCGGGTCAAAGTACAGTGTCGGGGCATTCCGCTGGACCCTTCAGCGAGGACCATCATGGCGCGTGAACACATTCTCGTGGTCGACGACGAGAAAGACATCCTGGAGCTGGTCGAGTACAACCTGGCCAAGGAAGGCTACCGGGTCACGCCGGTGGCGAGCGGCGAGGAGGCGCTGAAGAGTGCCAGGTCGAAAACACCAGACCTGATTGTCCTTGACCTGATGCTGCCTGGCATGGATGGGCTGGAGGTATGTCGGAGGCTGAAGACCGACCCAAAGACGCAGCACATTCCCATCGTGATGCTCACCGCCAAGGGGGAGGAGGCGGACATCGTAGCGGGGCTGGAACTGGGTGCCGACGACTACATCACCAAACCGTTCAGTCCGCGGGTGTTCGTCGCGCGGGTTCGAGCTGTCCTTCGTCGCCGTGCCCGTGAACCGGCGGACGAGACCTCGGTCGTCAAGATCGGCGAGTTGGTGATACATCCCGGCCGGCACGAGGTGCTGGTGGGGGGTAAGGCGGTCCAGCTGACGTTGACCGAGTTTCGCATCCTGCACTTTCTGGCGCGCCGTCCGGGCTGGGTGTTCACGCGCTATCAGATCGTGGAGGGAGTGCAGGGCGAGGACGCGGTGGTCACAGACCGGTCCGTGGACGTCCACATCGTATCGTTGCGGCGCAAATTGGGTAAGTACGGCACCTACATTGAGACCGTACGCGGTGTCGGCTATCGATTTAAGGATATCTGAACGTGGTGAAGGGACGGCTATTCTGGAGACTCTACTGCCCGTACCTGCTCGTGATCCTGTTGTGCGTGCTGGGGTCCGGAGCGGCAGCATTTCAGGTCATCGAGGGTGTTTATTTGAGGCGCATGGCCGCGGACCTGGAGGCTCGGGCGCGGCTGATCGAACGACAGGTGGCCGAGGGGTTCAGCGATCGCCGGCGAGAGGACCTGGACGATCTAGCCGACATGCTCGGCCGGGCCATCGCCACGCGGATCACAATCATCCGGGCCGACGGCGAGGTCCTCGCGGATTCCGAGAAGGACCCGTCGACCATGGAGAATCACCGGGATCGGCCGGAGGTCCAAACCGCCCTGGCCGGCGGGGTTGGCGTCAAACGGCGCCACAGCGCCACTCTCCACATCGACATGATGTACGTGGCCGTACCGTTGAGGGAAGACGGTCGGGTGGTCGCGGTGGTCCGGACGGCACTGCCGCTGAGCGAAATCAACAGGGCGCTGGGGGGCATCTACGGTCGTG
>JAGHDS010000197.1 GCA_021159845.1 Anaerolineae bacterium | reverse complement strand
TATTTTGACAACCGCCGTAAAGAGGCCAAGGCGGACTACTTGATGCGGCAACTCCGTCGACTCGGCTATGAAGTCAAGGTGGAACCTATGCCTATGGCAGCTTAACCCTTCCTATTTTCGAAGCAGTTACCCCCAGACAAAGACCGGTTGCCTGCCCCGTATCCTCCATGATACAATGGCGTCTGTCCCAGGATAGGGCCTCAGGAGCTCGCCTTGGAGAAATCACGCCGAGGGACCCATCATGCAGACCATCTATGTAGATATCGATATTCCTCGAATCCTCGCCACACAGGTGTTGGGAAAGCTATGGCGCGACGCTTATTTAAGCCCCATTAGCTCCGTGCACTTCGTGAAGCGTCCTGACCCTCCGCTGCCGGGGCCATACAGCGTGCGGGTTCGGAATCGTCTATCGTTGATCTGTGGTTCCGATCTGCATATGATCTATACAGAGGCCGATCCGCACGTGGCGCAGGCGGCGTTGCCAGGGAACAGTCGCATTTACCTGGGCCACGAACTATGCGGTGAGGTGATCGAGGTGGGCGAAGCCGTTTCCCGCGTGCGCGTGGGCGATCGGGTAGCACTCCGTTATTTCAGCACAACCTGTCACACGCTGGGTATAGATCCACCCTGTCGGCACTGTGCCGCGGGAAACTACTATTTATGCGAGAACCAGTCGCTGAGCGACAAGCCGCCGGCCATCGGCGGTGGCTGGAGCGATCAATTCGTCGCCCATGAGCATCAGTTGTTCCGGGTATCCGAGGACTTGAGTGACGAGCAAGTAGCGATGATCGAGCCGGCGGCAGTGGGCGTACGGGCTGTGCTCCACGCACTGCCGGAGCCGGGCGATCACGTAGCCGTGCTGGGGTGCGGGATCATCGGCCTGATGACGATCCAGGCGCTGCGGGCGCTTACCCCCGAGGCACACATCACCGCGCTGGCTCGATATCCTTTCCAGGCGGAGGCCGCGCGGCGGCTGGGTGCTCACGAAGTACGATTGCGCGAAGATGGTTACCAGGTGACTGCAGAGATCACCGGCGCCAAGCTTCACAATGGCATGTTCGGCAACCGAATGCTGCTTGGCGGGTTTGATGTCGTCTATGATTGCGTGGGTACAGGGCACACGATCACGGATGCCCTACGGTGGGCGCGGGCGGGAGGCCGCGTGATGCTGCTTGGTGTACAGTTCCGGCGAGTGAACGTGGACCTGAACCCGGTCTGGTATCAGGAAGTGCAGCTACTGGGCATCTACGGACATGGCCGTGAGGTATGGCAGGGGGAGGAGATAGAGACATTCGAACTCACGAGACGCTTGTTTCAGGAGGGGAGACTCACATCCGAAGGGCTCATCACTCACCGGTTTCCGTTATCTCGATGGCGGGAGGCTGTGCGGGTTGCCAGTAATAAGCGCCGATATCAGTCTATCAAGGTGGCATTTGTGTTTGAGCATTGAGAGGGAATGCACGATGAGCGGTGAGTGACGGATGCCGTTAGTTACTTTTTCGCCGACGCGAAAGCTGGGCTCGCATGTCGTGTCCACGTTCCGAACGTAGCACTCCCACAAGGGCCAAGTTTTGCCGAGTGTGCGAGGAATACTCGCTAAAAAGCAAAGCGGGAGGCGGATGCGATATCTGCCTCCCGCTCTGTTGAGCCATCGGATTCAGGTCGTCCGATAGCAGGAACCGTTGCGATGATAAGGGGTCTTGATGCGCTTGGCTACGCGGCCAGTCTCCGAGAACACAACCGTCGTTACCATCAGTAACTCGCCCTTCCTGATTGGCTTGCCGCAGGTGGCGCAAATATGCCCTGTCAACTGCGTCCGATTAGCCTCGCGGGTGGCGATATCGGCCCCCATCTTCGTTGCTCGTGCCATTTCTCCACTCCTTGTATAGCGAATATTCATGGTCCCGTGGCGAAATCCTTGTTGCCCCATCCCCTAGAGGCGAGGGGCCCATCGCCACCGAGCCCTAAACTTTACGCCTGACACACGTGCGCCCCAGGCTATCGCCTAGGGCGCGATTCTCACTTCGAAAAGTAAGCCATCTACTTAGGCCCAACAAGCTGCATCTTATACTCGGATTTGCCCTTTGTGTCAAATTCCGGCGGTGCCAATGTAAAGCGGCATCACCCGGCACAAGGTGACCATGATCAGCATTAGAGCTGCCGAGGTGGTGGTCAACGACACGAAGGCCAGTTATCAGTTGATGCTGATGAGCAGGGCTGCCACCCCACGGAAAGGGTGTCCCCTGTGATTGTGAACCGCCTGCTGATCATCTCGGTGGCACGTATACTGTAACCGAAACATCGCCCTCACCGAGCAGCACAATCGTATAGTCGCCCGTCTGGGGAATATCCGCGCGCCACAGCCCTGGCCGCCCCATCCGCTCCACCGGGATCGGCACATCACCTGGGCCAAAGACAGAGACGACCACATCGTGCTCTCCCAACGCGGAGACGTACAACTGCTGTCCAGCCATGACTCGGAGTACGTACGCCTTCGGCACCCCCGACGTCAGCGTGACTGCGAACTCGGCGGATGCATTGCCCGGCGCGAATTGGATGCGCTCGCGCTCCGCCGGGACAGCCGGCGTCGGCGTCGCTGGCAGCGGTGGTATGTAGATCGTGCCGGACACATCCCCCGCACCCTGCAATGAGATCACATAGTCCCCCGTCTGAGGGATGTCCGCGAACCACAACCCAGGACGCCCGGCCCGGGTCACAGGGATAGGCATACCACCCGGCCCGGAGATGGTCACCGTCACCGGACTTGTCCCCAGGGCAGAGACGTACAACCGTTGTCCCGCCAGCACACGCAGCACGTATACCTTGGGCACACCTGGCGTCAACGTGATCGCGAAGTTATAGGAGGCCGTGCCCGGCGCGAACTGGATCCGCTCTGGTGTCACCGCGGTAGGCTGGGGCGTAGGCGTGGGTGCCAATGGTGGAACCTTGACTGTCACGGGGACGCTTCCCTCTCCCGTCATAGCGATGATGTAATCGCCGGTGGCGGGAAGCGCGAACTGCCATTGTCCATTGTTCTGGGCTACGGGGAGTAGCGCTGCCCCACCTGGCTGGAGTACCGACACAGCAACCCCGGCCGATGTCGTGACGAACATCTGTTGGCCTGCCAGCGCTCGGAGAACATAGCGCTGAGGCACACCCGCCGTCAGCACTGCGGTCCATGTCGCCGAGTCTGTGCCCGAGGCGAACTGGATCCGCTGGGGCGCTGGCGTGGGCGGAACCGGCGTTGCCGTTGGCGGTGGCGTAGGCGTACGTACTCCGAGTCATGGCTGGACAGCAGTTGTACGTCTCCGCGTTGGGAG
>JAGHDS010000366.1 GCA_021159845.1 Anaerolineae bacterium | reverse complement strand
ACGTGCGTCTGGCCGGGTGAATAGGCGGTTCAGGACGGTCGATGTTGATGGGGGAATGGGACGAATAGGGTGTGGTGTTCGTGAGGAAGTGGAACCGCGGCCGAGATAAGGGAACGGATCAGATGTCTGCTCTCGATTTTCACGATCATCGGTGATATGAGGTGTATGAGAATGATGACGATTTTCCCGTTTACGGCTATTGTTGGCCAGGAACGCATGAAGCGAGCGTTGATCTTGAACGCTATTGACCCTCAGATTGGGGGAGTGCTGATTCGCGGGGAGCGCGGGACGGCCAAGTCCACGGCAGCGCGGGCCTTGGCCGCGTTATTGCCGGAGATCGAGGTCGTGGCGGATTGCAGGTTCCAATGCGATCCTGGCCGGCCGGACACGTTTTGCGATGAATGTCGAGCGCGTTTTGAGCGCGGGGAGGAACTTCCCGTCGCTCGTCGCCGCACCCGTTTCGTCAACCTGCCTGTCAGCGCAACCGAGGATCGGGTTGTAGGCACGCTGGATATCGAGAAGGCGATCCAGCAGGGCGAACGCCATTTTGAGCCGGGCGTGTTGGCCGCGGCCAACCGAGGCGTCCTCTACGTGGACGAGGTGAATCTGCTGGACGATCATGTCGTCGATTTGTTGTTGGACTCTGCCGCGATGGGGGTTAACGTGGTCGAGCGTGAGGGGATCAGTTTCTCTCACCCGGCGCGCTTTGTCCTGGTTGGCAGCATGAACCCCGAGGAGGGGGATCTACGCCCTCAGCTCTTGGATCGTTTCGCTCTTTCCGTGGATATTCACGGGATCATGGATCCGGATCAGCGTGTACAGATCCTGGAGCGCCGTATCCAGTTCGAGCAGGATCCGGAGGGGTTCCGGCGGGCGTGGCAGCCGGAGGAGGATAAACTTTCCCAGCAGATTGCCCAGGCCCGTGAACGGCTGCCGCTGGTAACGTACACGCAACGGGATCTTTATACGATCGCCCAGCTTACCTCTGAACTGCATGTGGATGGCCACCGCGCGGACATCGTCATCTTGAGGGCTGCGCGGGCACACGCCGCCTTTGAGGGACGACTTGCCATCATGGACCGGGATATCTTGTTGGCGGCGGAGCTGGCGTTGCCGCATCGCTTAAAGCATCAACCTTTTGAGGAAGTATCGCTGGAGTTTGATCAGCTGCGCGAGCGGCTCGAACAGGCGCGGGAGCGTGTTCGCCAGAGGGATGGGGGACAGGGAGAGACGCCCCCGATGTCGCCGGAGGGTGAAGACGTAAAAAAAAATGATATGAGCGGCGACGTAAGCGGCGAGATGGTGGAAAGCGCCGATGAGAATGCCGCGCAGACTTCTGAGCCGATGTATGACGCGTCTGATCGTGCTGTGGGTCAGGAAGGGGATCGGGGAGTCCAGCGCCGGGTTCAGATCGGCCGCACCTTTCAACCCCGTCGCCTGGATACCCCGCTGGACCGCCTCACCCGTCGGCGGGCTGGTAAACGCTCGGTTACTTTAACGGAACGAAAACGCGGGCATTATGTGCGCGCCCGGCCGGCTGGTGACCACCTGGACGACATTGCCTTTGATGCGACGCTGCGCCAGGCTGCTCCCTACCAGAAGGAGCGTCGTAAGAGGGAGGGAAGCAACCTGGCGTTGCTCATTCATCGGGAGGATATACAGCGTAAGGTGCGTGTCCGTCGGGCGGCTAATCTGGTCCTGTTCGTAGTGGACGCGTCCTGGTCGATGTCCGCGTCCGAGCGTATGATGGCCACGAAGGGTGCCATCATGTCACTGCTGAAGGATGCCTATCAGCGGCGTGATCAGGTCGGGTTGGTTGTGTTCCAGAGGGATCGGGCGCGCCTTGTGTTGCCGCCGACGTCCAGCGTGGAGCTGGCCCAGCGTATGCTCAAGGATATCCCGGTGGGGGGTAAAACTCCCTTGTCTGGCGGCCTCTTGCTGGCTTATCAGGTGTGCATGGCTGCTAAGCGGCGTGACGCGGAGGTCGTACCGCTGGTCATCCTGCTGACGGATGGAGCTGGCAATGTTTCCGTGACTGGGCTACCCCCTCAAGAGGAGGCACTGCGCGCCGCCGGGCTGCTGCGGCAGGCGCATATTCGGAGTGTGGTCATCAATATGGAACACGCCGCCTTCGACCGGGGATTGGCCAGGGGGTTGGCGGACGCGATGGGGGCTACATGCTATTCCCTGCCCGAGTTGGAGGCGGAGTCCTTGTTGCGCACCGTCCGGGACGAGCTTGTCGCCTCGCCCGAGCTTCGTTATTAAGGGGTATGCCGTGAGTGAGCCCTCCTCCCCTCCCGATGTCCGTCGCCAGCTGATGGCGGATTCGGCCTTGGTGCTTGTGACGATTGTTTGGGGAACGACCTTCGTCATGGTCCAAGATGCTGTGATAGGGTTCCCCGTTTTCGCCTTTTTAGCCTTACGCTTCTCGTTGGCGGCGATTGCCCTGTGGCCTCTGGCCGGGCGGGAGTCGGCTGGGCGTTGGTCGGATCGTCGGTTATGGACCGGGGGATTGTGGATGGGGTTGGCTCTCTTCGCGGGCTATGCGTTTCAGACCGCGGGCTTGCGGTATACGACGCCGGCTCGAGCCGGGTTCATCACCGGCATGGCAGTGGTGTTGGTGCCGCTAGGCTCGGCCTTGTTCTTGCACCGGCCACCCTCGCGACATGCCGTCGTGGGGGTGGGGTTGGCGGCCATAGGGTTGGCACTGTTGTCCTTCGACGCAAGCTCCAATGTGACCACGGGGGACCTGCTGGTCATGGGGTGCGCGGTGAGCTTCGCGGCTCAGATCGTGTTGACGGCTGCCTTCGCCCCCGGACGGCCGCCCATCCGATTAGCATGGGTGCAGATCGTCACCGTGGCTGTTCTGAGCGGCGTGATTACCCTGATGTGGGAGCGTCCCTGGCCATCGGTGACCGGTCGGGTGGTCTTCGCCGCCGCGTTCACGGGGGTACTGGCGACGGCTTTGGCCTTTGCGATTCAAACGTCCGCCCAGCGGTTTACAAGCCCGACGCACACTGCGTTGATT
>JAGHDS010000187.1 GCA_021159845.1 Anaerolineae bacterium | reverse complement strand
GAGGCATCGCGCAGATGAGCGGGAACCTCCGCCTCTCGCTCTTGTTCCACCGTCTTCAGCGCGTCGAAGAACCCCATGGTGCTGTTGGACTTGGGCGCGGTGGCCAGGTAGATGGCCGCCTGGGCCAGATGGAAGCGGCCCTCGGGCAGGCCCACGTAGTCGAACGCCTGGGCGCAGGCGGTCACCACCTGGATGGCGTTGGGATCGGCCAGTCCGACGTCTTCGCTGGCGAAGATGAGCATACGCCGGAAGATGAAGCGCGGGTCTTCGCCGGCGTACACCATGCGCGCCAGCCAGTAGAGCGCGGCATCGGGGTCGGAACCGCGCAGCGACTTGATGAAGGCGCTGATGGTGTCGAAATGGGCGTCGCCTTCCTTGTCGTAGAGGACGGCGCGACGCTGGATGGACTCCTCCGCCACGGCCATGTCGATGTGGATCACGCCGTCGGGGCCGGGCGGCGTGGTCTCCACGGCCAGCTCCAGCGCGTTGAGCAGCGCCCGGGCGTCACCGTTGGCCACGTTGACCAGATGATCCAGCGCATCCTCGTCGATGTGCACCTTCAGCTTACCGTAGCCACGCTCGGGGTCTTCCAGCGCCCGCCGGGCGATCTTACGCAGATCATCCTCGGTCAGCGGCTTGAGCTGGAAGATGCGAGAGCGGGAGACCAGCGGCTTGTTGACCTCGAAGTAGGGATTCTCCGTGGTGGCGCCGATCAGGATGACCGTGCCGTTCTCCACCCAGGGGAGAAGAGCATCCTGCTGCGCCTTGTTAAAGCGGTGTACCTCATCCACGAAGAGGATGGTGCGCTGGCCGAACTGGCCACGCCGCTCCTGCGCCTCCTTGATGGCAGCGCGGATATCCTTAACCCCGGCCAACACGGCGTTGATGGCGATGAAGTGGGCGCGGGTGGTGTTGGCGATGATGCGGGCTAGCGTGGTTTTGCCGGTGCCCGGCGGCCCATAAAAGATGATGGAGGAGAGCTGGTCCGCCTGGATGGCGCGACGCAACAGCCGACCAGGGCCGACGATGTGCTCCTGGCCGACGAACTCATCCAGCGTGCGCGGCCGCATACGAGCGGCCAGGGGAGCATCCTTCTCGGTTAATTCCGCGCGTCGCGCATCAAACAGATTCTGTGTTTTCATAACAATCATATTGTAACACAGCAATAGACCATCGGAAACCGCCGTGCGTCGATTCCCGCCTCAAACCCTGGACGAGGGTCTGAGGTGAGAATTCATCCTGTTTTGGAGAAGAAGATAGGCATGGTATACTGGTTTGTGCAGGTCACGCCCGGGATTTCATAGCGTGATCAGCTCGGATCGAGATGCTTGAGTCCATGTTACGGAGGGGAAACACCATGCAATACCGCCGACTGGGAAACGCTGGAATCAAGGTGAGCGAGGTCTCTCTGGGAGCCTGGTTGACGTTCGGGGAGAAGATGGACGAGAAAGCGACCGCCGAGTGCGTCGGAGCGGCCATTGATCGGGGGATTAACTTCTTTGACTTGGCTGACGCCTACGCCCGCGGTGAGGCGGAGCGCGTGTTCGGCAAGGTGATCAAGGCCTACCGTCGCAGCGATCTGGTGATCTCTAGCAAGTTGTATTGGCCCATGAGCGACGATGTCAACGATCGAGGGTTGAGCCGCAAGCACATCATGGAGTCCATTGAGGGTACGCTACGCCGCTTAGGCACGGACTACGTCGATATCTACTTCTGCCATCGGTTCGATCCGGAGACACCGCTGGAAGAGACGCTGCGCGCCATGGATGATCTGGTACATCAGGGCAAAGTGCTCTACTGGGGGACCAGTACGTGGACGGCCGCCCAGATCGAGCAGGCGGTGGGGATCGCGAACACACTTAATCTCTACCGACCGCAGGTCGAACAGCCTCGTTACAACATGCTCGATCGCCACATCGAGGCCGAGATCATGTCGGTATGCGCCAGCCACGGGATCGGGTTGACGGTATATAGCCCGCTGGCGCAGGGTATCTTGACGGGTAAGTACAACGATGGCATCCCCGAGGGCAGCCGGGCGGCCGAGCGCGAGTGGCTTCGCCAGTCCATCGAGGAGAACATCGACAAGGTGCGGCAGCTCACTGCCGTCGCTCAGGATTTGGGGATCAGCATGAGCCAGCTCGCGCTGGCGTGGATCCTGCGTCGGCCGGAGATCAGCAGCGTGATCACAGGGGCCAGCCGGCCGGAGCATGTAGTCAGCAATGCAGCAGCTTCCGGTGTCACACTGGACGAGGATGTGCTGGCTCAGATCGAGGAGATCCTGGGTAACGCCCCTCAATAGAGCGGAAGAAGGGGGGCTTCATTCAGCTTGTGGTGGCGGTGCAGCGAGGCTATGCTGCCACCACAAGCCATTTCTCTGGTTCTTCCTTCCCAGCAGGGCGGATTGGGGAGGGACTACGGAAGAAACCCGACTCCTCCGAGGAGCCGGGTTTCTTCTCCCAAAGTCGTCCGAGTGCTCCCTTCAGTGCCTGTGCCCGCATTCCACTACCAATTTGAAGTGCGCCTACGGTTAGGCCGTTTGGCTACCGGGTGGTAGCCGTGTTACAATGTACTAATCTCTATGGT
>JAGHDS010000515.1 GCA_021159845.1 Anaerolineae bacterium | reverse complement strand
GGTCAAAAGTATCAGAGTGCGCCACTAAATCAGGAACGTAGCGCGGCGAGTGGGAGAAATCGGCATCCATAGTGACGACTCGGTCGACGCCCATATCCAAAGCGCGGCGGAATCCGACCGTATACGCCGTGCCTAGCCCCAGCTTGCGCGGCCGGTGAATGACGACGACTCGCCCAGTCTCAGCCGCCATCCGATCCGCGACCTCCCCGGTGCCATCTGGCGAATGATCATCCACAACGATGATCTGAATATCTAATGGTAATGCCAACAACTCCCAAATTAGATCCGGAAGATTCTCTCGTTCATTGTACGTGGGCACTACGACGGCCACGCTGGAACGTAGCATGTAAGACTCCTTAGAGCGTCCATCAAGTTGTGAAGGTGACAAGGAGCTCAGAGCATTCCACGCTTGTCCAGATACACAGGTCCTTTAAGCCTGGGGCGGAGCGCTTGCCATACGCGCAGATCTTCTTCGCTACGGATATGGGGCATGAAGCCAAATTGTAGATACAGGTTAATGGCAGGAATGCGCGCGGTGGACGTGACGAGATAAGCGCGATCATGCCCCAACGCCCGCAATCGCTTGCATACCGTCGTCATCAGCACCTTGCCCAGACCGCGCCCTTGCATCTCCGGCACAATGGCCACCCAGTGCACACGTCCGTAAGGCAAGCCTTGATAATCATCATCAAACCACGCGGTGGCCGTGCCAATCGCGGCCCCGGTAGGGCTGAGGAGAAAAAACTGTCGTTTGTGAAGAAGCTGCGGATCCCGACCAAACTCACGAACGTACAGCTCCGGAGTAATGGTGCTATATTTATCGGCCACCAAATGGATATTTAACCAATGCTTCTCGTCACCCGGCTCATACCAGTGAATGAGATACCCAGGCGGCGGGGGATAATCGGGAATATCGTCCAGGTGCTCCCGCACCATATTGATCGAGATATTACGGCGAACGATGTCATTGCCACTACTCATATGATCACCTCACATCCTCTTGCACATATCACTGGCACGCAACTGGATGGCATTATAGTTGCGCCAGAGGAATTCCACAAGAACCCGAGGTCGCACATCGTTGCTGCGGGGTCTCCTTCGGACGCGTTTTGGAACGCTCGGGATGCTCTGTCCGCCCTGTGAGAATCGAGAACTCTGGATGTTCTGGCCATAGCCCCCACCCTCATACCCGACAAAGGTGTAATATGATAGAATGGATGTAGTTGACGCGGCTCTTCAAACCAAAGCGACTTACGGGAAAGGAAGAGGATAATGACTGGACCAGGGGGGGAACCACGCATGTTATGGAGCCGGCGTGAGTTTTTGAGGAGATTCCTGGCGCTTTCGGCCATGGCGAGCGTATTAACGGTTAGCGGGTGTAGTACCCACAAGCTCGCCACTCCAGCCGCCGGGAAGATGCCGGCGGCGGAGCCTACCGCGAGCTCCGGGGCAGTAGACCTGGCTGTCACACACGGTCCAGATGCCGATCCGGCCGATCTCACGCGACGCGCCATCGCCGCATTGGGAGGCATAGAACGGTTTGTGAAGAGGGGGGACAACGTCATCGTCAAGCCCAACATATGCTCGGCCGCCCACACATACGAATATGCTGCCACCACGAATCCCCAGGTTGTCGGCGCGATCGTGGCACTTTGTGTGGCAGCAGGTGCCAAGCGAGTAAGGGTCATGGATGCCCCATTCTCCGGAACCCCGCGGCAAGCCTATGAGCGATCGGGAATAGCCGAAGCCGTGAGCGAGGCTGGCGGTGTCATGGAAGTCATGAGCCCCGTGGCGTACGCAGATGTACCCATTCCCAAGGGCAAGGATATCCGGAGCTGGTCCATCTACCAAGGCGTACTCGACGCGGACGTACTCATCGACGTGCCTATCGCCAAGCATCACAGCCTGGCAGGGCTGACGCTGGCCATCAAGAACCTGATGGGAGTCATCAACCCACGCGGGCGTAGTCGATTTCACCGTAACCTCCATCAACGTCTGGCCGATCTGGCAACTGTGGTACGGCCTACGCTGATCGTCGTCGACGCCATACGCATCCTGACCGCCCACGGGCCCACGGGAGGCAATCTGGACGACGTGAAGAAGATGGACACCGTAATCGCCGGCGCGGACATCGTGGCAGCCGATGCGTACGCCACCACGCTGTTCGGGAAAAAGCCCTCGGACATCGGTTACATCGTGAAGGCGGCGGAGATGGGCCTGGGCCAGATGGACCTGGGCGCGCTGAAGATCAAGCGGATCACCCTTTAGTATGGCTCTCGCCTACGCCGAGGAACAGAGGCGTTCGCGACCACCACATCCCTGGATAAGGGAGGAACGGAGTAGGGGGTAATTTCTCCTGTCAGCGCGAGGAGGTCTTGTGCAAGTGCAAACCTGGCGCAGGTTGCGCCCCTGGGTTCAGGCTGTTGCTCTTGTCCTCTTCTTCTACCTGTTGGTAGGGGAGAGACACGCCCGCTTTTCCCTGGCCAATCTGTTCTTCCAATTGGATCCATTAGCTGGTATTGCGGACATGCTTGCAAGCCGGCGGTTGCTGGGCATCATGGCCGCGGGAGCGTTCACGACGCTGGTTATCACGTTGGTGCTCGGCCGGATCTGGTGCGGCTGGATTTGTCCCCTGGGCACCGTGTTAGACTGGACACCCGGTCGTCGTCCTCGATTGGATCAGCTCGATCCCTCGCCGCACTGGCGGAAAGTCAAGTACTTCCTGTTGACCCTTATCCTCATAGCGGCGCTGCTGGGCAACCTGACGCTCATCTTTCTCGATCCGATCACGCTTCTCTATCGGACATCGGTAACTGTCTTATGGCCGGGGCTGGTTCACCTGATCACAGGCGCCGAGATGGCAATGTACCGGGTGTCTTTCCTGCGCCCTCTTGTGGACGGCTTCGAGTCCGCTGTTCGCGGGAGTGTCCTGCCGCTGTACCAGCCGCTGTATCGGGCGAATGTGCTGATCGCGTCGCTGTTCGTTGCCATTCTGGCCATGAACGCGGTGCACAAGCGTTTTTGGTGCCGCTATCTGTGTCCCCTGGGGGCTTTCCTGGGGCTGGTGAGCAAGATGGCCTGGCTACGGCGCACGGTGGGAGAGGGATGTACCGGGTGTCACCTTTGCGCTCGGGCCTGTCCCATGGGGACCATCGACCCAACCCACAATGATGAGAGCGATCCGTCCGAATGCATCATGTGTCTGGAGTGTACACCTGTATGCCCGCGTTCCGAGCAGCATTTCACCGGGCATTGGCAGATGGCTCCCTGGCATACGTATGACCCGTCGCGTCGGCAGATCATCACGTCGGGGGGAGCTGCTCTGGCATTGGTGGGGCTTGTGGGAGTGGAACCCCCGGCTGAGCAGAAACACCCGCGCCTCATCCGTCCCCCCGGAGTTCGCGAGGAGGAGTTTCTCTCCCGGTGCATTCGATGCGGCGTCTGCCTGGACGTATGTCCCACATCGGGGTTGCAGCCGAGCTTGGGGGAGGCAGGGTGGGCTGGGCTGTGGACGCCGATACTGGTCCCCCGGCTGGGGTACTGTGATTACGCCTGCAATGCGTGTGGGCAGGCGTGCCCGGTGGGTGCCATCCCGCCACTGCCACTGGGGGAAAAGCAGCAGACGGTGATCGGCCACGCATACATCGACCACAACCGCTGTATCCCGTGGGCGGATTTGCAGGACTGCATCGTGTGCGAAGAGATGTGCCCTGTTCCGGATAAAGCTATTGTGTTGGAGGAAGCGAATGT
>JAGHDS010000413.1 GCA_021159845.1 Anaerolineae bacterium | reverse complement strand
TCTCGGCTCCAGTTCCGTGGTAGGGCTCCTGGCCGGGGGATGGCTACTCGGCAATCGCATCCGATATGGCCGGTTCATCACACGTTACCCGTACATTGTCAGCCAGCTTGGGTACGATTTACGCCATCTGTTCGACCCTGACCTGAGCTGGCTCACGGTGGAGCGGCTGCAGCGCGCGGCTGTTTACTCCTTCGAGACATACTGGGCGTCCTTCGGTTGGGCGAACCTGGGGCTACCGAAGACGATCTACCAGGCCCTGGCCATCTTCTGTCTGATCGCCGTGGCCGGCCTCGCGCTCCGGCTGATTGGGTCGATCGTAAGAAACCAACCCGATTCCACGCGCTCAACCCTGGCGCTCTTCGTCGGACTACTCGTGATGGCGTGGACACTGGGGGCCTACAAGGCGCTCCGCAACATCGACGGTTACCTGCACGGCCGTTACTTACTGCCGGTTATGCCCGCGATCAGCCTCCTCATCATCTGGGGGGTGACTGCCTGGTTGCCCGGACGCGCTACCCGTCCCGCGGTGGGGCTGATAGCGGGCGCGTTTTTGATCTTCGCGGCGTGGACGATACGCGGCCCCATTCGTGCAGCCTATGCGCCGCCAACCAGGCTTGCTCAAGCAACGCTGAAGCCGGGGGAGCAGCTTCTGGAAGCCCGATTTGGCGGGAGCGCCGAGCTCGTCGCCTACCGGATATGGCCAAAGGACGTGAAACCGGGCCAAGCCGTGAGCGTGACACTCCTGTGGCAGGCGTTGGCCCCTATGCAGAAGAACTACACCGTGGGTATTCACGTATTGGGTGAGGACCTGGTTTCATATGGGGAGCAAAACATCTATCCCGGCCGGGGTAATTTTGCCACCACGCTCTGGCGGCCGGGGGACATCTTCCGGGAGACCTACTGGGTGCCGCTGAAGGAACCGCCACCCGGTCCGGTTCCAACGATGGGCCGCATCAGCGTGGCGCTGTTCCTGGATCATGGCGATCAGCCACACCTGCCCGTGACAGATGCTCACGGGAACGCGATTGGCGAGAGCGTGATCTTCGGGCGACTACGCATTGGGGCAAAAGTCGCGCCCACAACGCCTACATCGCGCCCGCTGGGCACATTGAACGGCGAGATCGCCCTGGTCGGCGCTGAACTCGGCCCACGTGTGTTCCCAATGGCCGGATTTTCCATCCCAATCACGCTAACCTGGCAGGCGCTAAAGCATCCCGCGGGGGACTACACCGTCTTCGTGCAACTGCTTGATGCGGATGGACGATGGGTGGCCGGGCACGACGCGCCGCCCCGTCATGGGAACTATCCGACCGGCCTCTGGCAACCAGGCGACGTCGTCTCCCACACGGTCTCTTTGAGCCTGCCCAGATCACTGTTCAGTGGCGTGTATCGGCTCATCACGGGCATGTATCGCCCGGAGGACATGAAGCGGCTACCCGCCCAGGATGCCTCTGGCAGGCAATCGCCCAATGGTGCCATCACGCTGCGTCGGCTATACATCGCTGGCCGGGAACACCACGCATTTATCCCGGCCGTCACCACAAAGTCCGGGGCACCGGCGGAGGAGCCCAAGCCGGCCGCTCATCGTAAGAGCAAAAGGCGGCCAGCCCGGCGAAATGCTCACTCCGCCACCCCCTGATCCACATCCACGACAGGAGTTCGTTATGGAGTCTGCGCGTGAGGAGTTTGACGTACAGCGCTATATCGCTGCCGTGACGCGATATTGGTGGGTTCCCCTGATCACCGCCGCGCTGGGGCTGCTGGCGGCCGCGGGGGTACTTCTCCTGCGTTCCCCCACGTACACAGCCGAGGCTACCTTGCTAGTCCCGTCTCCCAGCCTGCTCTGGCGATATGATAGCGCGATCCAAACGGTGTACAATCCTCGCCAAGATGCCCGGGACGACGTCATCGCCGTAGCCCAGACGGATGACATGGCCAAACGTGTGATCACAGCACTTGGTGATCGACTGCCTCCCGATCTGCGATCTCCGGAGCAGCTGAGCCGCCAGGTCAGGGTGCTCAAATCGGGCGATAGCTTCATCACGATCCGGGCTCGTGCCTCTTCGCCCGATCTAGCCGCCACCATCGCCAACACCTACGCGGAGCAGATACGCCAGCGAGCTGTGGAGCTACAACTCCAACAAGACCCGCTCGGGGCGCTGCGCACGCTGCTGAAGGAGCAAGAGGACGATTTCCAGACCGCGGAATCGAACCTGGAAGCATACCGCGCCAAGACCGGCATCCACCTCAACATGGGTGGGCAACTGGCGATACGGGGCGAACAGCTGGTCAGCGGGGTTGCCTATGTCAAGAACGAGCTCATCCTCAAGAACGCCCTCCTGGCCGATTACCGGGACACGATCGACCGGGTACGCCTCTTCCGGGAAGCGGTACAACAAGCCCGTTCCACCGGCACCCCTCTCGGCCAATTGCCTGTCGAGCTGCTCGATACCCAGATCCTGCGCACCCGAGGCCGGGTGACGCCCGATACGGTGCGCCGCCAGACCTCCATTGACGCCCTGCTCGCGCTCCTGGACGACGAGGAGGCCGCCCTCTCTCGCGTCGTATCGCAATTAGACCAGGACGTGCAAGCCCGGCAAGCAGAAATCGCCCGCATGGATCTCAAGATGGATCGGCTAGAGGATGAGCTCTCACTGGCGCGGGAATCGGTGAATCACCTGAAACGCAAGATCAGGGAGCTGGAACTGGCCGCTCGTGTCGAGTCCTCTGCCATCCAATTGGCCGCTCCGGCACTTCCCCCTACGCATTCGGAGGGGTTGCCCGCCGTGCCCACATTGATCCTCGCCGCCTTATTGGGCCTGGGTGTGGGAATCGTCCTGGTGCTGGGATGGGAGACCCTACAACCCGTGGCCGAGTGACCTCACATCGCCGGTATTTATGGCTGCTACTGGCGATCGTGTTGGCGCGCGGGATCGTCTATAGCCTGATCGTGCCCCTTTGGCAGGCGCCGGACGAGCCGACACACTTCGAGTACATCCGGCTGTTGGCTCGACTGGGACGTCCTCCCACCCGAGCTGATCTTGACCCGGCTCTGGAACGGGAGATCATCCGCGCCCTCGACGCGGCCGGTTTCTGGACCTACATCCGTGAGGATCGGCCCGCCGTGTTGCCCCGGACTTTCGAGGCCGATCCATTCCTTCATCGCTCCGGCCGGCAGGTCGGCGACGAGCCGCCACTGTACTATGCGATTCCGGCTCTCCTCATCCATCTCACCGCTTACATCTCATTGCAAGCCCGGCTGGCACGCGCCTGGTCCATTGCACTGCTAATGGCGACCGTGGCGCTGGCCTGGTGGACATCCCTTCAGCTATGGCCCGAGCAACCCTGGCTTGCCTACGGCGTCCCGGCTTTCTTTGCCCTGGCCCCCATGCCCACCTTCATCGGCATGAGCATCAACAACGACGTGCTCGCTATGGCAACCGCGGCCGGTACCTACGGCGCGTTGGTCACCTTGACACGCCGTGGAGCGGACGCCCGCTCCGTAGCTCTGCTGGCCATGATGA
>JAGHDS010000007.1 GCA_021159845.1 Anaerolineae bacterium | reverse complement strand
TGGATTTCCGAACGCACGATGGCCGCCGTAGAGCCGTTCGCAACCTCCTGGAGCATAACATTGACCACCTGGTCGTGATCGGCGGCGACGGAAGCCTGACCGGGGCCGACATCCTGCGTCAGGAATGGCCCGATCTGGTCAAGGAGCTGGCTCAAGCAGGTGAGATCCCTCCCGAGATAGCGGACCAGCACCCGCACCTGTTCATCGTGGGCCTGGTTGGTTCCATCGACAACGATATGATCGGGACAGAGATGACGATTGGCGCTGACACCGCGTTGCACCGGATCACAGCGGCGGTGGATGCTATCGGGAGCACGGCGGCCAGCCACCAACGCACTTTCGTGATCGAGGTGATGGGCCGGCGCTGCGGCTACCTGGCGTTGATGGGAGCCCTGGCCACCGGCGCTGATTGGGTGTTGATCCCAGAGAGCCCGCCGGATATCGAGGACTGGGAAAGTAAGATGTGCGAGGTGCTGAAGGCGGGCCGGGAGGCCGGCCGTCGAGATAGCATCGTGATCGTGGCCGAAGGCGCTCAGGATCAGCACGGTAACCCCATCTCCTCCGAGTACGTACGACAGGTGTTAGAGGAGCGGCTGGGCGAGGAAGCCCGTGTCACGATCCTTGGTCATGTGCAGCGTGGTGGCTCCCCCAGCGCCTTCGATCGCAACCTGAGCACGTTGCTGGGCGTCGCCGCGGTGGATGAGCTCCTATCCGCCACCCCAGACAGTCCAGCTTACCTGATCGGCATTCGCGGTAATCGAATTACGAAGTCCCCCTTGATGGAATGCGTCCGGCAGACCCACGCGGTCAACGACGCTATGAAGGCTGGCGATTACGCGGAAGCTATGAGATTGCGCGGGAGGGGGTTCCAAGACGCGTTTCAGACGCTGCGCACGATGGTGCGAGCCGTGCCCCATCCGCATAAACCCGGTCGACGCCGGTTCCGAATCGCCGTGCTCACCGCGGGTGCCCCCGCTGCGGGGATGAACGCCGCTGTGCGCGCTGCTGTGCGCACCAGCCTGGATATGGGGCACAGGGTGTTCGGCGTCCACAACGGATTCCAGGGCCTGATTGACGGTTCCATCGAAGAGCTACAATGGATGAGCGTCAGCGGGTGGGTCTCCAGAGGAGGATCAGAGCTAGGCACCACACGCAAAGTTCCAGCCGGAAGTGACCTTTATGCCATTGCTCGAAACATCGAGGATTTACACATCGAGGGGTTGTTGGTGATCGGCGGCTGGAATGGCTATGAGGCTGCTCTACGCCTCTACCAGGAACGGGGAAACTTCCCCTCGTTCAATATTCCCACCCTCTGCATCCCAGCCAGCATCGACAACAACCTGCCGGGGTCTGAGCTCAGCATAGGCGCGGACACGGCCTTGAATAACATCATCGACGTCGTGGATAAGATTAAGCAGTCGGCTGTCGCCACACGCCGCTGTTTCGTCGTTGAGGTCATGGGGCGTTACTGCGGATACCTGGCGCTGATGAGCGCGCTGGCTACAGGCGCGGAGCGTGTCTATTTGCACGAGGAGGGAATCACCTTGCGGGATCTGGAACGCGATCTCGACCTCCTCGTCTCCGGGTTCAAAGAGGGTAAACGCCTGGGACTGATGATTCGCAATGAGATGGCCAACCCGCTCTACACGACGGATTTCATTCGTGCCTTGTTTGAAGAGGAGGGTGGCGACCTGTTCGAGGTACGCCAGGCGATACTGGGACATCTCCAGCAAGGCGGCGATCCCAGCCCGTTCGATCGGATTCTGGCGACCCGGCTGGCTGTCCACGGCATGGAGTACCTGATCGAGAAGATAGGAGCAAAAGAGCCAGCCGCTGCATGTCTTGGCTTAGTGGGCAGCGACATCGTGTTCACGGAGCTGGAGGATGTGCTCCGTATGATCGATATGACGTATCGGCGCCCCAAACAGCAGTGGTGGATGGGATTGCGTCCCATCGCCAAAATGTTGGCTCAGCCCCGCCCGGGCTACTCGCGGGAGCAGGAGAGGCAAACACGCGACAGACGTCGTAGGGTAGAGCGAAAGTGAGATCTCATTGTAATGAAGGAGGTTGCTTGGTGTCGCGCGGCATTGAAGTTCCAGAGCGTAGACGGCCGTCCAGCGATGCTGGCTACCTGGAGGAAATGGCCAAGGCGATCTTCCGGGCCGGGTTTAGCTGGGATGTAGTCCGGACCAAATGGCCTAATTTCCGGGCTGCCTTCGATGGGTTCGACGTCGACCGTGTCGCCGCCTACGATGAACGGGACATCGATCGGCTCCTCGCCAATCCGGGGATCATACGCAACGGCCGCAAGATCATAGCGATCATCGAGAATGCTCGAATCATGCAGGACTTGATCGCCGAGCATGGGTCTTTCTACAACTATCTGCGCTCGCTGGACGGCCTGAGCTACGAGGAACGTAAACGCATTTTGACGAGCCAGTTTCGTCATCTGGGGCGGACTGGATGCTATGTGTTCCTGTGGAGTGTTGACGAGGCGGTGCCAAGCTGGGACGAGCGCTGATTTGAGGAGGCTATCGTGGCAAACGTGGCAATCGTTGGAGCAGGGCTGATGGGAACGGCCACCGCGTGGCCGCTTAGCGATAATGGACATCAGGTCCGTTTGGTCGGCACTCATCTAGACGGCGACATCATCGAAAGCTGCAAGGAGAAGCATTTCCATCCCCGGCTGAAACGCCAGCTTCCCGATGGGGTGCGACCATATTACATTGAAGAGATCGACGAGGCGCTGGACGGTGTGGACATCATCGTCAGCGGGGTCAATTCCCTGGGCGTCCACTGGATTGGTCAAACCATTGGGCCTTACCTGCGGCCTGGGCAACTGATCATCGCGGTGACCAAAGGGCTGGAGGCGGCGGAGAATGGCGACCTTATGATCCTGCCCGATGTGTTGGCCAGCGAGCTGCCCGCCGACATCCGAAGCCAGGTGCGCCTGGCGGCTATCGGCGGCCCCTGCATTGCCGGGGAGCTGGCCGGCCGACGACCGAGCAATGTAGTGTTCGGCTCCCGGGACCGGGATGCCGTCGAGCGACTGGCCGCGACCTTCCGCACTTCGTACTACCACGTCTGGACGACCACGGATCTGGTCGGGTTGGAAACATGTGCGGCACTGAAGAATGCCTACACATTAGGGGTGGGGTTGGCCGCCGGGTTGCTGGAGCGAGAGGGTGGTCCTGACGAGGCGGGAGCCCATATGTACAATCTGGCCGCAGCGACGTTCGCCCAGGGATGCACGGAGATGGAACGTATGTTGGAGATCGTGGGGGGAACTCGCGCTTTCGCCTATGGGTTGCCCGGCGCGGGCGATCTATACGTGACATGTCAGGGGGGGCGGACGGTGAGGCTGGGCCGGTTGCTGGGCCTGGGCCACACCTCCGCCGAAGCCCGCGAGATCATGGCCGGGGAGACGTTGGAGGCAGCGGAGATCATTCGCGAGATGGGAGAGGCTTTGCCCAAACTAACAGAACGCGGCGTCGTAAAGCGCGAGGAATTCCCCTTGCTCCGCGCGTTGATCGACATCGTTGTGCACGGCCGCCCGGTGGAACTTCCCCTGGATGAGTTCTTTGCCTGATGCATCACCTCGCGGCTTCATCGGCCAATAAGGGCCATCTTTCGCACTGTGCGGATAGTGCGTTTGTGCATCAGGCCAGGCTGCTATCCCAACCATTGAGGTAGTAAAGAAGGGGAAGCTCGTGGCTTCCCCCCAGGCGGAGAGGGCGGGATTTGAACCCGCGAGGGCTTTCGCCCTACGCGTTTTCGAGACGCGCGCACTAGGCCAGACTATGCGACCTCTCCACAACCTAAATTATAGCATTAAGCCTCTCGTTTGACCAAATCACACGCCCCATGTAGCTGTTCACCGTTGGGGTAAAAGGGGTTAGCTGCGCCGCCATCACAAGCCGAATCCAGCCCCCCTTCTCCCAGGCGTGGGAGAAGGGGGGCTGTGGGATGAGGGCCATCCGCGGCCAGGGCACTTGGATCCAGGCGCCTGTATTGAGTGTGTCTTCACCCACATCGCTCACCGGACGCCAATAAGATAAGATCTAGTGAGGGAACGGTGGACAGCTATGCCCCCATTTCCTCAAGTCTTTTCCCTCTCATCAGCTTCCCCCGCGACTTTGCGATGGGATGCAGGTCACCACCGCTGGATGCCTCCTTGCGCCCATCACCCATTGCACATAGAATGACCTCTATCCAGGACGGAAAGGAGCCAGCCGGTGCGCATCGTCATGATTGGGCCCTTCGGTATACGAGTGCGCGGCACCATGTGGAGACGAGCGCTTCCACTGGCCCGAGCGCTCATCCGGCGCGGTCATCATGTCACCATGATCCTTCCCCCCTGGGACAGCCCGGCCGACGCAGGACACACGTGGGAAGACGGCGGCGTACTTATCGTGAACACGCACACCGACCACCCCGTCCAGATCGTAAGCGAGATGCTGCGCCTCACCGTCGCTCACCGCCCTGACGTCGTCCATGTCTTCAAGCCGAAAGCCTATGCTGGCGCCATCCTCCAAATCCTGTGGTACCTACGTGCAACCGGGCTATGGCGCGGCCGGCTCGTGTTGGACGCAGATGACTGGGAAGGACCGGGCGGCTGGAACGAGCGCGCGGGCTACACGCGCCCGATGCGATGGCTCTTCGCCTGGCAGGAACGATGGGGGTTCCGCCACGCAGACGCCCTGACCGTGGCATCCCGCTGGCTGGCGGCTCAAGCCCATGTCATGGGGACAAGCCTCGCCGTCCATATCCCAAACGGCATCGACATCGAGAGCTGGCCCGAACGGCCCACGCCACCACCACCCCCGACCGCGCTGCTGCTCACCCGATTCGTGGAATTCGCCCCGGCGCAGCTCCCGGCCATCTGGAGATACGTCCACGCCCGTCTGCCCGACGCCCGGCTTATCGTCGCCGGTGGATCGCTACGCGGTGAAGATCGCATCGCCCGCCGCCTGATGACAGCAGAGCTTCCCCACGCCGAAGTTCAATGGCTGGGCGAGATTCCTTCCCAGGCTATCCCCTCACTATGCGCAAGGGCGCACCTGGCCTTCTTCCCGGCCAAGTCCAACCGGATCAACCGCGCCAAATGCCCCGCCCGCCTGGCCGATGTGATGGCCGCCGGATTGCCCGTCGTCGCCAGCCAGGTCGGCGAGCACGAGACATACATCGTTCATAAGAAAACCGGGCTCCTCGTCCCCCCTGGGGACGACATCGCTATGGCC
>JAGHDS010000298.1 GCA_021159845.1 Anaerolineae bacterium | reverse complement strand
GTGCCTGGGGGTGGAGGCTTATGGCTATCTGGGTGCCCACCGGCCGATGGACCCCCAGCCGACCTGGGCAGCCGCCTTTCGGGTCATGTGGAATAAGCTCCTGGACGACGTGGTGGCGTGTGGTAGTTACACGGCCGCGGAGGCCCAGGTGCTGCGCGATGCGTTAGAGCGTCATATGGCCCATTTCGATCGTCCGGTGGCGGCCAGCTTGCTTCACATGGACATCTGGAGTCAGAACATCCTCGTCGACGAGATGGGCGACGTCACTGGCCTGGTGGACTTCGACCGGGCGCTGTGGGGGGATGTGGAGATCGAGTTCGCCGTGCTCGACTATTGTGGTATCAGCGAGCCTTCCTTCTGGGAGGGGTATGGCTCCCAGCGGGACGAGTCGCCATCGGCGCGAATCCGGCAGCGCTTTTACCTATTGTACGAGCTGCAGAAGTACATGCCCATTAGCGTTTGGAGGCGGCACGACTGGGCTGCTGCCGAGCGTTATAAGCAACAGAGCTTTGGGTTGGCGGCACCACTCCTGCGTGCGATCGTATGATGGGAGGAGAAGCCGGGGGAGAGCTGAGGAGGGGAGATATGGGACGGGATCTCACGGATGCGCACCGGAGAGCGTCGCTCGAGGTACATGGGCTTGTCAAGCGCTATGGTGATGTTGTGGCTGTGGATGATCTTTCCTTCACCGTTTTTGAAGGGGAGATCTTTGGGTTGTTAGGACCTAACGGGGCCGGGAAGACGACCACGATTCGGATCGCTATGGATATCTTCAAGCCGGATCGGGGGCAGGTGAGCGTGTTGGGACATCCCCCCGGCGTGGCCCAGGATCGGGTGGGATACCTGCCGGAGGAGCGGGGGCTGTACCCCGATCTTAAGGCGTTGGAGCTGCTCGTCTATTTGGCGGAGCTCAAGGGCCTGTCCCGAGCGAGGGCTCGCGAGAATAGCCTCGTGTGGTTAGAACGGGTGGGCTTAGCCGAGTGGGCGACGCACAAGGTCAAGGCCCTGAGTCGAGGGATGCAGCAGAAACTGCAATTTGTGGCCAGCCTCGTGCATGACCCGGAGCTGCTCATTCTGGATGAGCCATTTCAGGGACTGGACCCGGTGAATGTGGAGCTATTGAAGGGGCTGATCCGCGCGCTCCAGGCGGAGGGCAGGACGATCGTGTTGAGCGCTCATCAGATGAACCTGGTGGAGGCGTTGTGTGATCGCATCGTGCTCATTAACCGGGGAAGGGCGGTCCTATACGGTCGGCTGGACGAGATCAAGCGTCGCTATGCGTCGCGCTCCGTGCGCCTTCGCACACCCGCTGTTGTGGGCGACCTGCCTGGCGTCGTAGATGTGCGTCGCCGGGATGGTATGCTCACGCTCACCTTAGGAGACATTACGCCTCAGGAGCTGCTGCGCGTGCTCGTGGACCGAGGCATCCCGATTGAGTCGTTCGAGGTGGCATCGATGCCGCTGGAGGAGATCTTTATCAACGTGGTGAGGGGGGAAGAGCATGCGTAAAGTATGGGTCATTGCCCAGCACGAGTATAAGGTCACCGTCCGCCGGACCGGATTTATCCTCATGACCACCTTGATCCCCATCTTAGGGGCGGTGGGATTGCTTGTGGCCGCTTTGTTCAGCGGCCAGGCGGCCGATTTCTTCGAGCGGACCTTCGCGACGGAGCCGCGGAACATCGGGGTCGTGGACCATACGGGGGCCTTTACCCCTATCCTCCCCGAGTATCAAGCCCGGTTCCGGCTGTTCCCGGATGAGCAGGCTGGCAGGGCGGCGGTTCAGGCAGATGAGATCACGAATCTCCTGGTCATTCCCCAGGACTATCTGGCGACCGGCCGTGTGTTGGTGATCGGCAAGGGGAGCGATTTCACTGTGGCGGCGCTTCAAGACTCTCGGATCATTCGGGCTTTTTTCACGGATCACCTCTTGCGAGATCAAGTGGGGCCGACCTTGCGCAAGCGCGTCAGCGATCCCTTTAACCCTGTATGGATTCCCTTAACGGGAGGGCAGAAGCCACATGAAGGCCCCTTGGACTTTGCTGTGAGTTTTATGATCCCCTACTTTTTGGGGATTCTCTTGATCATCACCGTCTTCACATCTTCGGGCTATTTGTTGCGCGGAGTATCCCAGGAGAAGACCACCCGGGTGATCGAGATCGTGCTCTCGTCCGTCTCGGCGCAGGAGCTGTTGATGGGAAAGGTCATCGGCTTAGGAGCGGCTGGGTTGACCCAGGTGGTCGTCTGGCTGCTCTCGGCTGCTGGGTTAAGCGGCGGTGCCCTTGGCATCCTGGGCCTGGCGGTGCCATTGTTGAACCGCCCTGAGGTCTTTGTCCTTGGGCTGGTTTACTACATCCTCGGCTTTGCCGTTTACGCTGTGTTGATGGGGGCTGCCGGAGCGTTGGGGACGACAATGCAAGAGTCGCAGCAGTTGGCGGGGATCCTCTCCTTCATCGCCGCTATTCCCATGATGGTGAGCGGGTTTATGTTCTCGAATCCCAACGCAGCGGTGGTTCGGGTGTTGTCCTGGTTCCCCTTGACCGCGTCGACGATGATGCTAATCCGGTTACCTATGGCCTCGGTGCCTCCTGTGGATGTGGTCGGTAGTATCGTTGTGCTCGTGTTAACGATTCCAGCCGTCCTGTGGGTGGGCGGGAAGGTGTTCCGCGTCGGGTTGCTGATGTACGGAAAGCGACCGAGCTTGAAGCAATTGGCGAGGGCGTTGCGAGAGGCGTAGGATATTTGGCCGTCGATGGCTCTTAAGATCCCTCAGATCCGCTACTGGAGAGTACACCATGACGACGAAAGCCAAGTTCATCATCAGCGATACGCACTTGGGCGCTGGACGATACGATGCCGGCAATGTCCTGGAGGATTTTATCAGCGATACCGATTTCGAGCGGTGGCTTCGGGCGCTTGTGGCCGAGAGCGAGCGGGATGGCGTGGAGATGGAGCTGATCATCAACGGGGATTTCATCGAGATGCTCCAGGTGCCTGCCCTGTCGTCCTTTGATCCAACGGTTGACTATCCACCCGATGCCTACGCCCCCACTCGGGAGGATGCGGCCGTGCTCAAGATGTGCCATGTGATTGCGGGGCATCGAACGGTGTTTAACGCCCTGGGCGCGTTCATCAGCCCAGGCCCCCCCCGTCGCTCCGTGACGATTAATAAGGGAAATCATGACCCGGAGCTCTACTGGCCGGCTGTGCAGGATGCCATCCGGCAGGCCGTTGGCGCTACGGACGCCCGGGCTGAGCTGTTGACATTCCCGGCCGTGGCGGTTCAGCGGGAGGGGATCTACGTCGAGCACGGCAATCAGTACGCTGAGAGCTATAACCGCTATCGTAACTTTGCGGAGCCCCTGGACCCCGAGCATCCAGGCGAGCTGGAGCGCGTGCCCGGATCGCGCTTCGTGTATGAATGCTTCAATTCGTTAGAACGTGAACGACCGTGGATTGATGGCGTTTCCCCGATGACGGCCCTCATCTGGTACGCACTCCGATTCGATATGCCGTTTGCTCTACACGCGCTGGAGGTGCTTTTGCGCTCGGCGCCCGGCATTGTCATCGGGGAGATGGGGTTCCGCTCGGTGCTGCCGGATCAAGCCGTCGCGGCGGAGTTGCTGAATGAGATGACCGCTCCCGAACGAAAGGTGGAGATGACCCGGCGCCTGGAGACGGACGATGCTTTTCGGGCCTCCTTCTATCGGCGGGCGGGTGTGGCCTTGGAAGCTGTTGGACTGGGGGAACAGCCAGCCAGTCGAGCGCTCTCGGAGGGCCGCGTGGATCCGCTACAGATCGC
>JAGHDS010000176.1 GCA_021159845.1 Anaerolineae bacterium | reverse complement strand
CCTTCTCCCACGCCTGGGAGAAGGGGTTTGATTCGGCTTGCACCACAAGCCATTTCCTTGGTCCCCCCTCCCCGATTTGCTCCGCCGGGGAGGGGGGACTATAGGAGGGTGGGGTTCAACAGGCCGTCGGGCCGTTTGGCTACAGGACATACGAGTCCGTGAGATTCGATGCGCAAGGATGTGGCGCAGCCAGATTCTCCTATCTTAGCGGTGAACGGTTACCAGTCAATGGAGCTTTGTCCCCAATTTGGGCTAATGGTATAATCGGTCGGCTAGCTACCAGGCTGTTTAACGAGGCTAAGGTCTCAGGCCGCATGGAGACCCGGTGGCAATCTCATAGAGGCTCAGCAGCACCAAGCCCCTATTTGGGACCTTGCCATGACAGAGGCGCTTCTCTATGTTGCCTTGTGCAAAGAACCTGGCAGTTAGCAGCTATACCCAAGTCGATCTACCTTCCCACAGGGATACGAGATGGTCACCCATATATCCGCCCGGCGTAATCTCCGGATATGGTTGCACGGATTGGTCACGCATCAGATCAACCTGTTACTGGCAGGCATGGTTATCATCTGGGGAGCAAATTTCATCGCTACGAAAGTAGCTTTGCGCACGATCTCCCCACTGAGCTTCAATGCTCTGCGATTTCCTACAGCAACAATGCTTTTCGTGCTCATCCTCCGCCATCGGGGGCAACCACTGGGGATTGCCAGGGCAGACGTCTGGAAAGTCATCGCTTTGGGTATCCTTGGACACGGACTGTATCAGGTCTTCTTCATTGAGGGACTGGCGCATACCACCGCGGCCAATTCCTCCCTGCTGATGGCCACTGTCCCCGTCTTTGTAGCACTTTTCAGCGTCGCATTGCGAATCGAGCACGTTGCCTGGCGTCGCTGGCTGGGCATCTTCCTCTCCTTCGCCGGGATTGTGTTGGTGACGGTAGGAAGTGGAGGGCGTCTCGATTGGGGCGGTTCACATCTATTAGGCGATATGCTGATACTAGGTGCAGCTATTACTTGGGCTATGTACACGGTCGCCAGCAAACCACTGCTAACGCGTTATTCACCCTTACATTGGATGGCTGTGACCATGATCCCCGGCACAATCGTTCTGGTCCTCGTCGGCTTACCCGAGCTCCTGCGGCTACCTTGGGGCTCGGTGGGGGTACTCGCCTGGCTGGGACTGGGGTACGCCACCGTCTTCTCTATCGTAATTGCCTACCTCGTCTGGTTCACCGGCGTGCAGCGGATCGGAAACGCCCGCACCTCCGTCTACTCCAATGGGGTCCCCGTGGTCGCCACTCTGCTGGCATGGACCGTACTGCATGAGCCGTTCAGACTGCTTCAGGCGATCGGAGGCATCGTTATTTTGACAGGTTTGACCCTGACTCAATCCAGGGAGCGCACCCACATACGGCGTTTCATGTCGCGCCGCTAATTCGCTTGCACCTTACTCGACGAGGTTCACCACGTGTTACATAGCCGTCTGCTTAAAATAGCATACCAATTGCACCGGTACGAGTGTAACGGTCGCCCTCTGGACCGATGGCTAGGCACTCTGCTCGTTCTCATCGCCCTATTGGGACTACCACGATGGATACCTGGTGGCCGATGGACGACCCTGGTAACCACCCTCTTGTTGATCGGGTTGATCGCTTTCGAGATCTGGGCGCGACGATCTGCATACGTACGCTTCGTCCAGCAGGGTGAGGCCACCCGCCATCCCCGTTCAGACGGTGGGGCCTTGCGCCCAGAGGACAAAATCGCCATCCGCGCGACAGGGCAGTTCGAGGTGGAAGACCGAAGCCGGTTCTTCGTCAATTTGCAGGCATATTTTCGGACCTTCGCCACCCGCGAGCATGCCGTCATGGCCTATGTGCCCCGATCTCGTTTCCTGTGGATGGCTCGATGGCCGGAAAATGAGATCGGTATGTGGTACATGTTCTTCCTACCCGAGGATGTGATGAATGTGGAGCCAGGCTTACTGTACTTTGGGGACGAGAGCTCCCCAGCCCTACGGGTGACATGTAGACATGAGGAACGGCAGAAAACTGTCTATCTTACCTTTAGCCATGAAGAGGATCGCCAACGCGTCTGGTGCGATATCTTGTGGGATGCAGCTTCCACGCAGTAACTCCCGAAGTAGATGCGGATGTGCAATCGCGCGCCACGCCCGGACATCCTGGGTGTTGTAAGTGACAGACATTTTTCGGTCATAGCCAACCATAACTACAGGAGGAACATGCGAGCAAAGGTTGTCTTGAACCCAATCACAGGGCGAGGCACAGGAGCCCGGGCTGCCCCGATCGTACAATCGGAACTGCGCCGGCGAGGCATCGATTTTGACTTGGTGGTCACCAAAAGGCCAGGGCACGCTATCCAGCTAGCGCGGGAGGCCGCGCTCTCGGGATACGATTCGGTGATCGCCGTGGGGGGCGACGGAACGGTCAACGAGGTTGTCAACGGGCTGATCGCGGCCGCTCAAAGCCAAGGGCGGTGGGATCGCGGGGAGCCAGCAGGCACCTTAGGGGTAATCCCGGTCGGCTCCGGCAACGACTTTGCCTATGCCTTGGGGCTTCACGCTCGGGATATTCCTGGCGCCTGCGACCGCATTGCGGCAGGGCAAGAACGCGTGGTGGACATCGCCCACGTGACAGATGAACGAGCGACGGAATTGTACTTCTGCAATAATGTAGGGATCGGCTTCGATGCGGCGGTAAACATCGAAGCCCGGAAGATCAAAAGGCTAAGAGGTTTCCTTCTTTACTTTGTGGCCCTGCTGCGCACCGTCTTGCTTTATCACCATGCACCAGTCACACGGGTCGTTTACTCGTCTGGACATATGCAACGGCCGCTTATGCTGATCTCCGTGGCAAACGGGCCGCGCACCGGTGGCGGCTTCATGATCGCCCCGCGAGCACAGGTGAACGATGGATTGCTTGACTTGTGCATCGTGGATCGAGTCAGCCGCCTTGGCATTCTCCAGTTGATTCCCCACTTCATCCGCGGCACTCACGAGGATAAACCCGCCATTCACATGGAACGCAGCGTCCATGTCCTCATCGAGATCGAGGATGGGCTACCTGTACACGTTGATGGCGAGGTGTTTCACACCGCCGCCCGGCGGTTGGAGATCCATATATGGCAGCGGCGACTACGCGTGTTGACCTGACCGATGGTCATCAGACTTTGGGCATGGCTTCGGCTTTTACGTCCTACGAATAGTATTCCGGCTGCCGCGCTGGTCCTTCTTGGTGCCCATTTAGCGTGTGGCTGGCCCCTGCCACGGGCGACGTGGACGGCCGCGGGCGCGATGTGGGCGATCACGTCCTTCGGCTATGTGACAAACGATATCCACGACTTGGCCGCGGATCGGATCAACAAGCCGGATCGTCCTCTACCCTCAGGGCGTGTGAGCTTGCGTGCAGCCCACGGCGCGGCTATGCTCCTATCGATCGGCGCCATCGGGTTGGCGAGTACGATCGATAGCCTGGCTGTCATAGCGGCATGTCTGGCTTTAGCAATGCTAATGGCCTATAATATCTGGCTGAAGAGCACGGTATTGTTGGGTAATGTGCTGATCGCTGTATTGTCCGGCATGGCCCTTGGAGTGGGCGGATACACGGTCGGGTATCCCTGGCGATTGGCGTGGCCAGCTGCTCCCATCACATCCTTCATCCTGGCCCGCGAGGTGCTTAAGACGATCGAAGACGTGGAGGGAGACCGTCAGGCCGGCGTACAGACCATCTCAACACGATGGGGAGAGCACCGGGCTAGCCATATATTCACGGTATTGGCCTTTGGATGCGCAGGCATCACATGGCTTGCCTACCGATTCGCTGATCTCTCCACGGCCTATCTCGTCATCACCTCAATGATAGCCTTGGGAATGGTGTACAGCGCCATACGAGTGGAGCGCTCCCCAACACCCGCAAGTGCCCGAGTGGGATTACGACTGAGCAAAGTTAGCTACGCTTTGGGACTGCTAGCTCTCCTGGTAGCATAACCTGCGACGCAATGCATCTACACGCCCTGGCGTACAACAGTGGAGGCAATGCGCAATGCTGCGAGTGCTACGCTGGATGTGGTCTGGAAACCAGGCTTCGGCTGGCCAGAATCTGGTCCTCTCCGAGGAGACTTTGCATGGCAACCTGATCCGGTTGGCCATCCCGGCTGTGATCGAGAATGTGTTGATGACAGCCGTGTACATCGCCAACACGCTGATCATCGGGTGGTTACGAGACGAGACCGCGCTAGCAGCTGTGAGCGTTGCTGGCGTACTCGCCTGGGCCTCGGACGCGGTTTTCATGGCGCTGGCTATTAGCGCGACCGCCATAGTGGCTCGGTCTTGGGGAGCCCAGGATAGGGAGCGAGCCCAGGCAGCCGGCGGGCAGGCGGTCTTGCTAAGCTATTTGGGCTCAATCCTGGTTGTCGCAATTCTCTTCCCGAACGCAGAGTGGGGCATGAGGCTTATGGGAGTGGCCCCTGATGTCGTCGAAGCCGGTGGGCGTTACCTGCGCTGGACGGTGGGTATCTCCCTGCTGGGATTTCCTCTGAGCGTCTTGAGCGGCATCATGCGGGGGGCTGGGGATACCCGGACGCCGATGAATATCACCCTGATCATGAACTTGCTGAACATCATCGGTACTTATCTCCTCGTGTTTGGTGTAGGCCCCCTGCCCGCCTACGGAGTCGTGGGGGCCGGAATAGCGGCGGGAACCTCCCGAGCCATCGGGGGCACAATAGCGTTGCTGCTCTTGCTGCTTGGCGGCACTCCTATCAGGATCCCATTACGCGCCATTTTCCGTTGGGATCCAGGGCTCGTGAGCACGTTGATCCGGGTGGCAACGCCTGCCTCGGGGGAATACCTGGTGCAGCGCGCCGGGTGGGCCATCTTCACCCGCATCATCGCGCTATTGGGAACGACTACCCTGGCTGCTCATCAGGTGGCCGAGAGCATGGAATCTCTCTCCTTCATGCCGGGATTTGGGCTTTCGATAGCAACCAGCACCTTAGTGGGGCAGGCGTTAGGAGCTCGACATCCTCACCTAGCAGAGCGCAGCGTGGCGATCGCTGCCCGATATGCTTTGCTCATTATGAGCGTGGTCGGAATGCTCTTCTTCTTCGCCAACCGACCATTGGCGCAATTGTATGGGGCAACGCCCAAAGTGGTGGATTTAGCTGCGCTCGCCCTGCGCATCGGCGCGTTCGAGCAGATTGGCATGGCAATCTACATGGTCTTGGGAGGAGCTCTGCGCGGTGCAGGCGATACGCGATCCCCATTGCAGGTATCTCTGGCGGGTATCTTCCTCCTACGCATCCCTATGGTGTACGTGTTAGCCATCACCTTGGGACTAGGGCTGGCTGGCGTATGGGCAGGGACCGTCATCGATTGGACCGGCCGGGCCACTCTGATGGCCTACTTTTACCGCCGCGGGCGGTGGAAGACGATCGACGTGTAACCGTCGCCCTGTCGTCAGGATGAAGGTTCACACCGTGGCAGGCATCGTCTTGACTTTTAGCCACGGCGAGGGTATAGTGAAAACACAAAAGGAGACTTAACTTGGAGAGGGGCACTGAATGAGCGACCTAGGCCAGTGGCTGCGCGAGGCACGCGAGGCACGCGGCCTGTCTCTAGCGGAGGTAGAAGAGGCTACACGTATCCGTCAGTACTATCTATCTGCGCTGGAGTCAGATGACTGGGCGGCCTTACCCAGCGAGACAGTCGGCCGGGGGTTCCTGCGCAACTATGCCCTGTTCCTAGGTTTGAACGCTGAAGAATTGCTTACTCGACGACAGGAGGAATGTGGGGAGAGCGATCAATCACTCGCCGATGTGTCCCCGTCTCGCCCCGTTGATTACCGTCCCATCGAATTCGATCTGAAAATTGAGGATGAGCCCGGCTCCTCATCGCGCTTACGGTGGATCGTCATGGGCGTGATCGTCGCAGCCCTGCTTATCGCCGCGGGGTGGGCTATAACGCGTTACCCATACTCCCTGACGTCCTGGATACCCCACGCCGCTACAACTCCGACGGCTCCTGCGCCCGCCTCACCTACAGCACGCCCGACTTTCACGCCTACTCATGCATCTACGCCGACGGAGCCGGCGACGACCCCGACTGTAGGCGTGTTCCTGCTGCCTACACCTACACCTACGCCAACTTCTATACCCACCCATACACCAACGCCCGTGCCAATCAAGCCCACCCATAAGGATGAGATCCGTATCGTCACCCGGATCACCGAGCGGGCCTGGTTACGCGTCGTCGTGGACGGACAGGTGGCCCTGGAGACCATCCTGGAGCCTGGTGACGAGCGCGAATGGGTGGGTAAGCGAAGTGTGACCGTGCGCTCAGGTAACGCGGGCGGCGTGGAGATACTAATCGATGGCCAGGATCTCGGGACTATGGGAGAGCCTGGCCAAGTGGTCGAGCGGACATGGACCTGGGAGGAGGGTCGAGTGGTGGAGCTAGCACCGACCGTAGCGACGGAAGAGAAACCGGCTGCTGGTGGGGGGGTAGAGCCTATCATAACTTCCACACCTATTCCGACACCCACACCAGCTGGATGATCGGCTTCCGACGCGAATCACATCAGATGAAAAGCACCGGCAGTCCACTGCCGGTGCTTTTGCGCATGGAGGGCCTTTGTGACCACATATTACCTGCTTACGCTGGGATGTCCCAAGAACCTTGTGGATAGCGAAGCGATGGCGATGCTGTTACGGCGAGAGGGCTTCTACGCAACCCGCAATCCCGATGAGGCGGACATCCTTATCGTCAACACATGTGGCTTCCTCCAGGCGGCCCAAGAGGAATCCATCGAGGTATTGAGGAAGCTCGCTGCCGGGAAACGCCGCGGGCAAATGCTCATCGCCGCGGGTTGCCTGGCCCAACGTCTGGGAGAGCAGATCATCCAGTGCGTTCCCAAGATCGACGGGGTGCTGGGAACCAGGCGCTGGATGGAGATCACTCGGCTAGTCAGAATGTTACAGCACAGACGCCGTCGTGAACGCTATCAGCTTCTCGGTGACCCAGAGGTACGGTTGGAGGGTGCTTGGGAACGCCCACCGGCCGTGGGGGGCAGCGCTTATCTCAAGATCAGCGATGGCTGCGACGCGTCTTGTGCCTTCTGTACGATTCCCAGCATCAAGGGGCGATTGCACAGTCGGCCGATCGCGGCGTTGGTGGACGAGGCAAATGCCCTGGTCGCCCAGGGAGCGAGGGAGATCGTCTTGGTAGCCCAGGATACCACTGCATACGGGTGGGATCGTGGCGAGCGCGATGGACTGCCTCGACTGCTGCGAGCGCTTGTCCGACAGGTGCCCGGATTGCAGTGGTTGCGGCTTATGTACGCCTACCCGGGGCATGTGACGGATGCCGTCATCGAGACAATGGCCGAGCTTCCCCCCATCGTCCACTACCTGGATATGCCACTGCAACACGCCCACCCGGATACCCTGCGTCGTATGCGCAGGCCGGCCCCCGAACATGCTCTGGACCACATCGAAAAACTGCGCCAGGCTATGCCGGACATCGCGCTGCGCACCACGTTCATCGTGGGATATCCAGGCGAGACAGAGGCGGAGTTCCAAACCCTGTTGGACTTCGTCGCTGAGGTGCGCTTTGATAAAGTGGGCGTATTTGAATTCAGTCCAGAGCCGGGTACGCCAGCGGCGTCGCTACCTGATCAAATTCCAGACGAAGTGAAAGCAGAACGCCGGAAACGCCTCATGGAATTACAACAGCGCATCTCTCTGCAACGCAATCGAGAGCAGATCGGGCGGGTGCTCAACGTATTGGTAGAGGGTCACGATCATGGCATCAGCTACGGGCGATCCTACCGGGACGCTCCCGAGGTAGATGGGCTGGTCCTGTTCCCTAGCGAGGCGTCGATCGGCGAGATCATGCCCGTGCGTGTGACAGGGGCTATGGAGTACGACTTGGAAGGAGAGCCTGTACATATGACATATATGGAGAAGCTGCAAAAGGGATAGCCTGAGACACAACAGCAGGAAATAACAAATAAATACTAATACAAAAAGGTGGGCTTATACCGAGTTAGCCCACCTTTTTTGCCATCTCAAACGTGAACCAACAGGAGACCCTGGCAGAGCACTTCTGCGCGGCTAACGACCGGTCAGCCAGCCTAGGAGCCCACGGTTGCGCTGGCTGGTTTGCTCTTGCATGGAGGACAGTTGGTCGGCGATGCGGTCGAGTGTAGATTCGACGGCTTTCATGCGACTCTCCAACTGTGCTCGATGAGCGTCCTCTTGCCGACGCATCTCCGCCAGCGTCCTCTCTAACTCCAACATACGGTCCCGCAGCTTGGTATTTTCTTCCTTGATGTTGAAGTTGTCCTGCACTACAACCCCCATTAGTTCACGGTTGGCCTGCTGAGCGTTCAGGATGGCCTGCTGGCCATCGGCGACCGTGTGTAGCGTGTCCGCCAGCATAGAGACGGCCGGTGCCAAAGCAGGCAGGCTGGACTCAGCAGAGACCAACGAACGAGATGATGTCTCTGAGTGATTGCTATGGAGGGCAGACAAGTGCTGCTCGACCTGTTGATACGTGAATCCTTCCGCGAGAAGCCCCTTGATCGTCAAAAGGGTGGTCAAATCCTCGTCCGTGTAATGCCGATGGGCACCATTTGAATCTTCTGAGCCGGCGGTTTCACCGGCTTCGGGCGAGAGGTACTCGCTGAAGCGCTGAGACCAGCGCCGCAGCGTGGATGTGGATACACCCAAGCGGGCGGCGACTTCAGCGGGTCGGCGAAGGTTTTGCTGGCTCATGGATCACTCCTGGTCATTGTGGGTCTTACACAAGATGTGCTATCATGCCAATGAGCGCCGGTGCCATGACGGCTGAGAAGAATCGGGCGCGACCTTGCTCGGCTTGCGAGACTAGTTATTCGATGACGCGATACTCAGCATCCATCACATCCTCAGGGGATGTCATATCGGTTTGGCTGCCCGTCTTGCCGCGCAGCTCGGATTCGTACTGCGCAACTACAGACGGTGGGCTCATCTCGACCAACAAGCGTGCCGCCAGGATCAGGATCGCCAGGTCGTCGAGCTGGCCAAGCCCCGGGAGTCCGTCGGGCACAACGTCAATAGGGAAGAGAAGATAAACGACAGCCAGACCGGGAACCAGAACTTTCAGGAATGGCGAGACACGGCGGTCGCCCAATAGACGCCAGGCCAGGCGCAACGTGCGCCATAACTCCGCCCAAAAGCTGGGAGATGATCTCGCCTCTTTGGGCCACCTCATATCAAGCCTCCAACGATTCCCGGCAGGCGTAGCCTTTCTACGAAAGAACGAACTGTCAGGAGCTAGCACTATTATATGTGTGACAGTCGGGTTTGGCAAGATCGTCTAGAGATCGGGATGGTGACATGTATAGCTTAGAGCGATGCCTGGTTGAGCACCCTCTCGCCCTGCTACGCGTGATCGCGCAGTTGCGTGGGGTCAAGCTCCATGCCCGCAAACAGACGGAGATTGCCGCTGAGTTGGCGGCGGTGCTCTCGGACCCGGGGGTTGTGGCGCGGGACCTGACGGAGCTGTCCCAGGGTGCCCTGGATGCCCTGGATGCGTTGGCGGCCTCCGGTGGGCGCATCCACGCGACGTTGTTCCAAGAGCGCTATGGGGAGATCCGTTTCTTAGGACCAGGGCGGCTTACCCGTGAGCAACCCTGGGAATCTCCCACTGGCCCGGCCGAGGAACTATGGTATCGCGGATGGATCTTCCGGGGATTCGCGGAGCTGGAGGGCGTCGTGGCGGAGATCATCTTCTTGCCGGAAGAGATCTTGGCCCTATTGCCGAGGCGGGATAACGGCGCTCTATCCCTTCGATCGGTGCCGCCGCCATCCAGCGCGATCGATCACAGGGATGCGTTGGTGCAAGACATTACGACAATGTTGGCCCTCATCCTGGTGGAGGGTATGCGCCGTCGCGGCGAGCGTTGGCATCCGTCCTCCTTACGATCCCTATCGAACTGGCTGATGGTGCCTCCGTCAGAGCCGCTCAGCTCGGAGGGGGGAGGCAGGTTAGCCTTGCTGCTGCATCTGATGGACCGGCTGGACTGGTGCAGGGAGAGTGACGGGGCGGTAAGATTACGATCTGCGCCCGTATCCCAATGGCTTGAGGCAGGGCGTGCGTCGCAGTGGAAGACGTTGTGGACCGCCTGGCAGCATGATGACACCTGGAGCGATCTGCGCCGGCTGCCCGGGCTGATCTGCGAGGGAGGGTGGCGTGAGGACCCTGTGGGGGCTCGCCGACGCTTGCTGGCTCGGCTGGGACAACAGCAACCGGGAGAATGGTATCGGATCGACGAGTTCGTGGCTGCCGTCCAATCGGTCGCGCCGGATTTCCTGCGTCCCGACGGCGATTACGATTCGTGGTACATTCGCTCGGCGGATAGCGGTGAGTATTTGCGGGGGATTGAGCATTGGGATGACGTGGAAGGGCGGCTCATCCGGTATTTGGTGACGGATCCATTACACTGGTTCGGGGTTGACGCCCTGGCGCCAGACGGTGGGGCCTTCGCTGTGACGGAGGCTGGACATGCGCTGATCAACGACACCCTGCCGCCCACGACATCGCCGGGTAAGATCACGGTGATGGATGACTTCACGGTATTGGTTCCGCAGACGGTTTCGTGCTACGATCGCTTGCGGGTGGCCCGCTTCACTGCCTGGATGTCCACACCTAAGGCCGGCTCATCGGATCCCTTCCGGTACCGGATCACCCGTACGGGGTTACGTCGCGCGGAATTCCAGGGAATTCCGGTGAACCGCGTGTTGGCGTTCCTTCGGGATCGCGCGGGCAGTGCGTTGCCAGAGAACGTTGCCCGGGCGTTGGAGCGGTGGCCTAATCGATCGTCACGGGATAAGGAGGGTTCGTGGATAGCGCGAGTCAGGAT
>JAGHDS010000025.1 GCA_021159845.1 Anaerolineae bacterium | reverse complement strand
CCTTGATGAAGGCCACATCATCATCTTCTGGGCCAGCCGGCCCCGGACGGGCAGCCACATTCACCGGCTTCATATAGCCGACCCGCAACCCATCCTTACGGAAGCGCAATCCCAGTCCCACGCACACCGCGCTCTTGCCGGAGAATGTCTCCGTAGAAGTCACATACAAGCTTGCCATCTGTTAGTTCCTCCCAGGGGGACTATGCAGCCAGTACCAATCGAATATCCAAGGCCAGGGCGCCCTTACCCTGATTGAAGACGACCAATGGATTCACATCCATCTCCACGATTTCCGGGAAGTCGATCACCAATTGCGACAGTCGAAGGATGGTGTCAGCCACCGCCTCCAGGTCCGCAGGTTCTTCCCCGCGCGTCCCCTTAAGCAACGGGTACGACCGGATCTCCTGCATCATCTCCATGGCTTCCCGTCGGCCGATTGGCGCCACCCGGAACGACACGTCTTTCAGGACCTCCACGTAGATCCCGCCCAGGCCAAACAGCATCAGCGGGCCGAACTGCGGGTCGCGGCTCATGCCCAGGATCACCTCCCGGCCGCGCGGTGCTTGCCGCTGCACCAGACACCCCCAGATCTCCGCGTTGGGCATGTACCGGCTAGCCCGATATGTGATCAAGTCGAAGGCATCGCGGACATCCGACGCGCTCATCAAATTCACTCGCACGCCGCCGATATCCGTCTTATGCAAAATGTCCGGCGAGGCGATCTTCATCACCACAGGATACCCAAGGCGCTCAGCGATAGCCACGGCCTCTTCCGATGTCGTGGCCAGCTCAGACTCAGGTACTGGGATGCCGTAGGCTTGCATGATCTCCCGCGCTTCCGCCTCAACCACGTTGACGCGCCCGCTTGCGCGTATCTTATCCAATACCTTACGCACGCGCTCGCGATCCACATCAAATTGCACGGCTTCATCCTTAGGCTGATCCAGCCACTGCCGGTACGACCACATAGCCGCCAACGCGGCTGCTGCCCGCTCCGGCACCGGATAGTTGGGAACACCGCCCTCATTAAGGATCTTAATCCCAGACGCTACATCCACTGCGCCCATGAAGCAGGCCAAGATTGGCTTGTCCGAGTTCTTGGAGACCCGCACAACTGCCTCGGCCGTCTTCTCAATCTCGGTCATGAACTGCGGCGTCAGGATAACAACCACTGCACCCACATTCGGATCCTTCGCCACCGCGTCCACTGCCACCTCATACCGATCCGCCAATGCATCCCCTATGACATCGACAGGGTTCAACACGCTGGCCGTGGCCGGGAGATGCTCCCTCAATCTCTTGCGTGTCTCCTCGGTCAGTTGAGCAACATGCAGTCCTAGCTCCTCCAGAGCATCGGTACACATCACACCCGGGCCACCTGCATTGGTCACCACGGCGATCTGATCCGACCGAAGCAAGGGCTGCAAGGCGAAAGCGGTGCCGAAATCGAACAGCTCCTGCACCGAATGTGCGCGAATGATCCCCGTCTGTCTAAATGCGGCATCATACGCTCGATCGGAGCCCGCCAACGTCCCTGTGTGCGAGGACACAGCTCGCGACCCAGCGCTGGTCACCCCGGACTTCACAGCGACCACAGGCTTCTTACGGGTCACCTCACGGGCAACCTTCATGAACCTGGGACCATCGGAGATGCCCTCCACATATATCGTGATCACCAAGGAATTCGGGTCATCCGCCCATGCTTCGAGAAAATCGATCTCATTTAAATCCGCCTTGTTGCCCATCGAGACGAATCGCGAGAAGCCGATACCCTCCGCGGCTGCCATATCCAAGATGGCGGTACACAGAGCACCCGATTGGGACATAAAGGCAATGTTCCCTTGCTTGGGCATCGTGGCAGCAAAGGAGGCATTGATGGGGACAAAGGTGTCGATGATGCCCAGGCAATTAGGCCCGATGATCTCCATACCATACTTCCCGGCGATCCGGACCAGCTCACGTTCACGTTGCAAGCCCTCAGACCCCACCTCTCGGAACCCAGCCGAGATGATGACTACACCACGCCCGCCCTTCTGCCCGCACGCCTCCAGCACCTTGGCAATGGCTTGAGCGGTTATCACAATCACCGCCAGATCCACAGGGCCGGGCGTATCCAATACGCTAGGATACGCTTGCAGTCCAAGGATCTTCCCCCCCTTAGGGTTAATGGGGTATATCGCGCCGCCAAAGCCAGACTGGAGCACGTTTTGCAGGACTGCGTTACCGAGCTTGCCAGGCGTATTCGAAGCACCAATAACCGCTACAGACTTGGGAGAAACAAATGGCTCCAGCATTGGACAAGTCCACCCCGACATGAGATATTTTTGTCAGAACGACAACCGTTCTTCTAAGAGCTGCCTCACCGCCAGTCCTCGCGCTGGTAGAACAACAAGGCACAAGAGCGAGCCGACAAGCCTCGTGGCCCCCCCGACAAGGCACGCAATGCAGACGCCTCAACCACGAGCCGCGACAAGCCTCCACAACTGGAACCTGGCGGAAAAAGCCAAACCCAGCTAATACCCTGCCCACCTCTACGCGGCAAACCAGGCTTGCCGTCACAGACCAAGGCCCGCCCCCCTCAGACACTCTCCAATACAAAAAGAGTGGCAACCGCTCAGCCTTGGGCAAACAGGACGCTGATTTCGCAGATCATCCGCTGATAAACACCGATGATTAGAAAGATCAACGGAAATCAGCATGTATCAGCGTCATCTGCGTTCTCTTGTTGGAGAGGCTGAGTAGCTACAAAGAGTGCTTTCTACCGCGCTCTAAAGGCCCGAAACATCTTACTCCAGAGTGAATAAATTGGCAAGCCTGGTGACCGCTGTAACAGGCCATCACCACAACACTTCATCTCACGGATAGGAGGAACGCCAGCTCGCTAGCGAATTCATAGCGCCACACCGAATATCCCCGCCCCTCAATCAGCTTATAAAATGACTCCTCGTAATGTGCAACCATCCCCTTTCTCCGCCCACCCAGGCTGTGAGCCGGGAAGGAGACCAGGATATGATCAGCGTCAATAGCGTCCAACAGCCGCCGGCCAGCCTCCTTATCCACCTGCTCCAGGCACGGGATCGTCTTCAACAACAGCGCCAACTCTACGTGCTCCCCCGGGCGATAACGCAACACGTCGTGCACCTCCGCCTTCCCCCGCACTGGGACCATCCCCATGAAAGTGGATAGAAACGCCACCATGTCCTCGTAAATATCATAGGCGATATACGTAGCACGATCGGCCAATGGCATCCACGGAATCGCCAGCGGGTTGAGCCCACAGGCCACGTCAAGCACGGAATGTATCGGGCCTAAATCAGCCAGTGTCGTGGCATAAAAAGCATCCAGAATGGGCAACCGCTCTCGCGTGGAGATATGATGGTGCATGATCTCCACACACGTGGAACGCAAGACCCCAGGGTCTGCGGATCGCGTCGCGTCGGCGAGCCGCCGCAACCACACATCATAGGCCATGCGCCCCGGCAGGTAAGCTCCAGCGATCTGATGTAGCTTGTTCTTGGTCGCTTTTACCGCCGCCTTAAGATTTCCCCGACGCGTCAGCTCGATCTTCCCCACGCTTCTGATGAATTCGGGAGCGACGTACTTGTACTTCGGGCTAAGTCGTATCGACCGCACCAGATCATCCAGAACGGTCTCAGATCGCCCCATCATCCCACCGCCGCCGGAGAAGCCCCATGAGCATCATCATGAAGCGAACATTGTGGATGGTCGCCAGTCGGAGGTAAAGGCTGTCCTTGATCTTAAAAAGGTGATGTAAGTAACCTAACGAATATCGGGTGCAACAGAGGGCATCACAGAAGGAGGAAACCGGCTCATCGCTCTTGATGTGTTTATCATCTCCGACGTATACATACCCAAACCAATCGCCCACCAATCCGCTGGCCGGATCCGTCATGAACGTGTACAACCGGCCATGTCTGGCGTCGCGGGTGGGCATCGCGCTATCGAAGAGATCGTACCCCATTTTAACACATTCCACAACGCTGGGCGGGTGTCCCACCCCCAGCGCGTGCATGGGGAAACGGTCAGGTATGAGCTCCCGCGTATAGGCGAGCATATCGGCCAACAAGCGGCCATCGGCGTCCAGAGGCCACCCACCATAACCGAACCCGTCGAAGCCGATCTCCAACAAGGATTCCGCACACTGCTTACGCAACTCGCGCGAGCGTCCCCCCTGCACAACGGCGAACAGTAACGGACGACGCGCGCCCTCCAGCCCTCGTCGTTCCACACCGCGCTGGAATTCCTCCTTGCACCGCCGGGCCCAGTCCACCGTCCGCCGCACCGCCTCACGCTGTTCCTCAAGCGGAGCATCCGCATGTGTGCAATCATCGAGGCAGATCACGATATCGGCCCCGTAACGGAGCTGGAGCTGCACGCTCTTCTCCGGGGTCAGCCGGAACCTCCTCCTCGCGCCCTCCGGCCGGAAAGTGATTCCCCGATCGTCCAACCGGCCGTTGTGCGGGTCCTGCCGAATGAGCGAGTAGGCCTGGAACCCACCGGAATCGGTGATGATCGGGCGACGCCAGCCAGACATGGCATGAATGCCACCCAATGCCTGAATCGTCGACGTGCCCGGCCGTTGCATCAGATGAAAGGTATTCATGACCAGCGCCTGGACCCCACACCGCTCCAGGTCCTCGCTGTCCACGGCGCGCACGACCCCCATCGTCGCATCCGGCAGAAAGGCGGGGAGTTCGATGCGCCCGTGCGGAAGCTCCAACGCGGCTGCGCGATCAGGCATACAATCACTCTCCCCCTTCTTCCAACAAAGGGAACAGCGCCATCACAGGATGAGCATCGCGTCGCCCAGGGAGTAAAAGCGGTACCGCAGACGCACGGCCTCCCGATAAGCCCTCAAGATCAGCTCACGCCCGGCGAAGGCGCTCACCAACATGAGCAATGTGGATCGCGGCAAGTGGAAATTCGTGATCATCGCGTCTACCGTGCGGAAGCGGTACCCCGGCGTGATGAAGAGGTCCGTCCAACCGGAGAAGGGAGCCAATTCACCTCCCCGCGCGGCCGTCTCCAGCACGCGCACAGAGGTGGTCCCCACGGCCACACACCGCCCACCAGCCGCGCGAGCGCGCCGGATATGCTCGACCGCCTCAGGAGTGATCTCCCCCCACTCAGCGTGCATCTTGTGATCCTCTACACGCTCCACCTTCACCGGGCGGAACGTGCCCAGGCCCACGTGCAGCGTCACGAACACGAAATGAACCCCCATCGCCTCCAGCCGGGCGATCAGCTCGGGGGTGAAGTGAAGCCCGGCCGTGGGTGCAGCCACAGACCCGGCGACGCGCGCATACACCGTCTGATATCGCTCTGGATCGCGTAGCGGCGTGTGGATATAGGGAGGCAAGGGGATCTCCCCAATCTGCGGGAGGAGCGGATCAATCGGGCGATCGAACTCGACGATACGACCACCGTCGGCCGTCTCGGCGAGAATGTGCGCGACGGCTACATCCTGCCCCGTAGCGTCCTGGATAAACACGCTGGCCCCGGGTCGCAGCCGCTTGCCACGAACCAGGGCCTCCCACACCAGGTCTCCCCTACGGG
>JAGHDS010000283.1 GCA_021159845.1 Anaerolineae bacterium | reverse complement strand
GGGAGAACGGTGAACAGTCCCCATGAGCGGTGGCACACCGCATAACGATGAAAATGGACGGTCGATACCGATGAGCATAAGAACGCAGATGACGCTGATGTACGCAGACCCTCACGGATCATCCAGATTTTGCCCTTTCATCTGCATAGATCGGCTCCTTCTGCATCATCAGCGTTCACCGACTCTATTTTCGAAGCAGTTACCACAGGCAACGCGTTTGACACGGGATACCAGATGCGTATAATGAAAATGCAACTGCGCGATGAGGCTCGCGTTGAATTGTCGCCTGGCGACTGATAGCCTCTACCCACACGATGCACGTGCGGTAGAGGCTCTTTTATTGTGCCAGAGACCATGCCGTTAGCGATTCGGATCGGTGAAGAGGTATCAATGGCATCCTTGCCTATATCCCACTCTCGTGCCTACCACCAACTGCTGGAAGCGCTACAGGAACCAGGCTGCCCTATCTGCCGGCTGGGACAGCGCGCCGCCGAGCAGTACCTGGATGGTCTCCTGTACGAAAGCGTGAACGACGTCGGGCTGCGGGAACGGATACGCAAAGCACGGGGGCTATGCCATCGCCACGCCTGGATGCTGGCCAACATCCACGGCGGCAGCCTCGGCATCGCCATCATCTACCGAGACGTACTGCACGCCGTCCTGCAAGAGCTGCCCCAGAGAGCAGGCGTGGAAAGACACCTGAGCTTCTGGCCCACATCATCCCAGGGGGAAACCCAGGCTCAGCGACTCGCCCCTCAAGGTCCCTGCCCCGCGTGCGAACAGCAGGCGGAGATGGAACGCATCTACATCCAGGAACTGCTACGTCGCCTGGATGACCTGACATTACGCCCAGCCTTCGAAGCCAGCGCCGGGCTTTGTTTGCCCCACTTCCGCAGCGCCCTCCGTCAGGCCGAGAACAGCGCCCAGCGCCGCGCCCTGATCGAGGCCCAAAGGCCCATCTGGCAACGCCTGTTGGATGAGCTCGACGAATTCATCCGCAAAAACGACTACCGCTTCCGGGACGAGGGATTCGGCGCCGAGGGGGACAGTTGGCTACGAGCGCTGGCCACCATCTCAGGCGAGCGAGACTAAAATTGCGCTTGACGCCCACATTCACCTGCATACAATGAAGGTGAGCATGGCATGATGAGGCTTGCATTCACCATCACCGCACGACCGATAGCCTCTACCCTGGGAAACATGATGGTGGGGGCTTTTTTGTTGCTCCACGACAGCAACAAGAACAAAACACGACAGCGATAGAAGAGGGAGACCATTGTCCAATATAGCACGAGTTCAACAGCTCGCTCAAACCGTCAGAGAAAATGTCTCGCGCGTCATCGTGGGCAAGACGGATGTCATCGACTTGCTCCTGGTCGCGCTGTTCTGTGAGGGACATGCGCTGCTAGAAGATGTCCCCGGCATCGGCAAGACGACTATGGCCAAGGCGCTGGCCAGGTCGCTGGGTTGTTCCTTTCAACGCATTCAGTTCACCCCCGACCTGCTGCCGTCGGACATCACCGGCGTTAGCGTGTTCAACCAGAAGACGGGCGAGTTCGAATACCGTCCAGGGCCAGTTATGGCCCAGATCGTCCTGGCTGATGAGATCAACCGGGCCGGGCCACGAACCCAATCGGCCTTGCTGGAGGCGATGGAGGAGCGACAGGTCACGGTGGACGGCGTCACCCGTCCGCTACCCCGCCCCTTCCTGGTCCTGGCCACCCAGAACCCGGTGGAGCTGGAAGGCACCTTTCCGCTACCCGAAGCCCAGGTGGATCGCTTCCTGCTCAAACTGGCGATCGGTTATCCCGAACGCGAGGAGGAGCGCCAGATCCTCCACCGCTTTCAAACCGAAAACCCTCTGGACTATCTTCAGCCGGTCGCATCGGCCGAGGAGATACAACAGGCCGGAGAGCTATGCCGACGCGTCTACGTACACCCGGCGCTGGAGGACTACATCCTCGACCTGGTGCGCGCCTCTCGCACCGACCCGGCCATCGCGCTGGGTGCCAGCCCGCGCGGCAGCCTGGCGCTTTACCGCACCAGCCAGGCGCTGGCCGCCATCCGGGGACGCGACTACGTGATCCCGGACGACATCAAGTGGCTGGCCATCCCCGTGCTGGCCCACCGGCTCATCCTCAGCCCGGACGCCCGTCTGCGCGGCCAATCCGCGCAAGAGATCCTAAGCGAAGTGATCGAGCGCGTGCCGGTACCCGTAGAGGAGATCTGGCAGGAGGCAGCATCCCAGTGACCGGAAACGCCTGGTGGACCCTCATCGGGCTGATCGCGCTGCTGAGCATCATCCTACACCACAATCTGCTCTTCCTGATGAGCCTGCTCCTGGCGCTCGTAGGCGGGATGTCCCTGCTATGGAAGAGGGCCTGCCTGGTCGGGGTGAGCTACCGGCGGCGTTTCAGCAACACCCGGCTCTTCTACGGCGAGGAGACCGATCTCTACATCGAGATCGTCAACGCCAAACCGCTACCGCTTGCATGGCTACGCGCAGAAGACGAGTTCCCCGGCGCCGTCGAGCTCCTGACCGGCAAACTGCACTACAGCCACCGACCTAACCGCCGCCTTCTCACCAACCTGCTCTCCCTGCGCTGGTACGAACGGGTGACCCGCCACTATCGGCTGCGCGGGTCACATCGCGGCGCGTGGGAATTCGGGCCAGTCGAGATCACCTCAGGAGACATCTTCGGATTCTCCGTCCAGCGTGAGACGCTACCAGAGCGGCAAACTCTACTCGTATATCCTAAGATCGTCCCCTTGACCGCGCTGGGACTCCCGGCCCGCCATCCCTTCGGCGACTTCAAGACGCCTCGACGCGTGATGGAGGACCCGCTGCGCCTGATGGGTGCACGGGAATACGTACCAGGCGATAGCTTCCGCCACATCCACTGGAAGGCCACCGCCCGCCGACAACAATTGCAAACGAAGGTATTCGAGCCGTCAGCCACCCGGCCGTTAGCCATCTTCATGAACATCAACACCTACGACCGCGTTTACGAAGGGCTGGACCAGGAATTGCAAGAATACGCCATCACAACAGCCGCTTCCATCGCCCGGTGGGGATGGGACGAAGGGCTACAGATCGGGCTTTACGTCAATTCGGTGACTCAGCCGGGAGGGCAACGCATCCGAATCCGGCCAGGCAGCCACCCCGACCAATTGATCTGGATCCTGGAAGCGCTGAGCCGCGTGGTCATGTACGGGCGCTGGCCCATCGAGGCGATACTACAGGCGGAGGCTATGAACCTTCGCTACGGCACGACCATCGTGGTGGTCACTCCGGTGGTGAACCAGTACCTACGCCATACCCTGGCAGACCTGCGGCAACGGGAACATGGGGTGACCCTGATCACCCTGGGACAGGCGGAGCTGGACCCACCGCTGCCCGGCATTCGGCACTATCATATTGGAGGACACGAGGAATGGCATGAACTGGCGTCGTTGGCACTGGCTTAATGATATCGTATTGCCGCTGTTGACCGTCCTGATGCGACTGTGCTGGCTCTGGCCCTGGCTGCTGATGCTCCAACGTTGGTTAACGCCATCCCGTCAAAGCGCACTTCTGGCATCCTGGCTGATCATCGGCATCCCATTGGGCAGCATGGCGATGACGCGCTGGGTTCTCCAGCGCAACTGGACGATCCGACAAGCGCGCGTCTGCGTGGCCGGCACAGGGCTGCTCGTTCTCATGCTCGTCCTGTGGTGGGAATTCTTCCGCTCCCAATATCCACTGTGGGATATCCAATGGCTCGCCGCCCTGGGACAGACGCTGGCTCATTGGCAACAAGAGGTACCACCGCCGTTCCTCGCGCTGCTGGTGAGCGCCTACCTGTGGCTCCGCGGGGTGCTTGATGGCCGCAATACCCTCATGCACGACCATGTATGGGGCACCTTCATCGTCGGGTTCCTCATCCTCTCCTCGTTGCTGCTCGCCGGGACGGCAGACCCACATGGGCTGCCCCCCTACACCGAACAATGGGTACTGACGTTCTTCGCCGTCGGCATGGCCGCGCTGGCCCTCTCCAGCCTGGAGATCGCCCGTCGGGGCGGGCGGGAAAGTGAGGAACAGCCCAACCTGAGCCGTTACTGGCTCATCAGCGTCCTCTCCGTCATCCTCGCGCTGCTGGGCATCGGCCTGCTCATCAGCCTGGTCATCACCCCTGCGACCATCACCCGGGTTCTGAGCTGGACCTCCATACTCATGCGCGTGCTTGGGATCGCGCTCTACTACGTCTTCTACGTTTTCGTCTACGTAGTCTTTCTCTTCCTGACGCCACTGCTCAATTGGCTGCACTCCCTACTCGGCTCAGCCCCGCGGCGAGAGCCGATGCAGATGCCCAACTTCCAGAAGCAACTGGAGCAGATGTCCCAGCAACCCGCTAAACAAGTTCCCCCCGCAGTGAGCGAGGCCGCCCGCTGGCTGGGAGTGATCGGGCTCATCACCGTGATCGCTCTGGCCTTTGCCCTGGCCCTACGCCGGTTCTGGGCCGGAGAGGGCGAGGAGATCGATGAGACGCGCGAACTGATCCTCTCCCGAGACCTGCTTCAGGAACAACTCGCCTCACTCTGGCGTAGCTGGGCAAGCCGGTTCCGAAGAGCCCCCCGGGCAGCACTGAGCCCCTTCCTCTCCCTGGAAGGCGAGCCAGAACCCCGACGCGTCATCCGGGAACTCTATCAGGCGCTGCTGGCAGCAGCTAAAGAACACGGCCACCCCCGGCGGCGCGAGCAAACGCCGATCGAGTACCAACGAGCGCTCAGCGACACGGTGCCCGGCTCCGATGAGCCACTGAATGAGATGACAACGGGGTACATCCAGGCGCGCTATGGTTCCGAACCACCCACGTCCGAACAGGTTACCCGCGTCCGCCGGGCCTGGGAGCGTCTACGAGACCTGCTGAAGGACCAGGGCCCGGATACAGAATAACCCGAGGAAGCCATCGCCCCGCAGGCAATAGGCGAATTTGGCGCCTCGGGAAGCTGATGTTAGGATATTCCGCAATCTAGCGCCGAATCATACCTGCAAAGGTAAGGCGATAATCCGCCCTAAACCAAGACCCAAAATCGGAGCAGGTCACACATCTCACGCCCGGCCGGGGACGGCTCTCCGACAGAGGTTTGCCTTCATCAACGAGTATGAATGCGACAACCGCCTTGCTAGTCATCCTACAGCTGATATTCCTGGAGGGCATCCTCTCGCTGGATAACGCGGCCGTCCTGGGCGCTATGGCGGCATCCCTTCCCAACACTCGCCCGGTGCCCTGGCCCAAGGGGCTGACCCAAGTCGGTCGCGGGCTGAATCGCGTCCTGGGTCCCCAACGGACCGCGGCGCTGCGAGTAGGGCTGCTGGGAGCCTACATCGGCCGTGGCCTGATGCTCGTACTGGCCGCCTGGGTCGCCCAGAACCTCTGGCTCCGACTGATCGGGGCGCTGTACCTGATCAAGCTATCGGCAAAACACCTCAGCCAGGGCCATGCGCAAGAGGCGAAGGAGGTTCAAACATCACGGGACGGCCAGTTCTGGCGCGTCGTGCTCTCCATCGAGTTGGCCGATCTGGCCTTCAGCCTGGACAACGTCGTCGCCGCCGTCGCGCTGTCCGACCATCTGGCCGTCGTCGTCCTGGGCGTCGCGATCGGCATTCTGGCCATGCGCTTCGCCGCCGGCGTCTTCGCCAACCTGGTGATCCGGGAGCCAGTGCTGAACACTGCCGCTTTCATCCTGATCTTCAACATCGGGATGGAACTCCTGCTGGAGGACCTGGCACACATCCACATCGGCGACATCACCAAGTTTGCTATCTCGGCGGGGACGATTGGGCTAGCCCTGCTCTACGCCCACTGGCCCACCATGCACGCCATCGACCCACTGCTGAGGGCCTTCGCCCGGGTGCTGGGCCTTGTGAACAGAGCGATGGATGGGGCCCTTTATCCGCTGAAGCTGCTATGGACAGGGTTCGCCCTTCTCTCTCTCAAAACGGCCGGGCGGGTCCGATCCTCAGCCCGATAGGTCAAAGGCGCTATCAAGACTTCCTCGAGGAGGCACAAGTCTGACTATGTCTGTCCGAGCCGTGATCTTCGACCTGGGCGGTACGCTACTAGCGTACGGACAACCCGGAGAGGCCATGACTGCCCTGGCTCAACAAGGGCTCCGCCGCGTGTATCACTTGCTGCGCCACGACGGGCAGCCGCTGCCCCCACCGGAGACGTTCCAGCGGATCATAGAGGACCACTATCAGCGGATCGCGCGCCGTGGCGGGCCGGGTAACATGGATGATATGTTGCGCGCCGGGTTGACGGCGATGGGGATCACGCCGGACCCCGGCCTCTGGCAAATGTGCATCCGGGCAATGTACGCCCCACTACACGGGATCGTCCGCCCCATCCCCGCCGCCAGGGAGACGCTCGTCACCCTTCACAGAGAAGGGTACCGGCTCGGCCTTCTATCTAACACCTTCTGGCCTGGCTACGTCCATGACGAGCAGCTCGGACGGTTTGGCCTGATGGACTTGCTGCCCGTGCGCATTTATTCATCCGAAACGCCCTGGCACAAACCCGATCCCAGGATATTCCAAATGGCGATGGAACGGCTAAATGTGAGGTCGGCCGAGGCCGTTTACGTGGGCGATCGCCTGCTAGAGGATATCGGCGGCGCCCACGCGGCCGGGATGCGCGCGATCCTGGTGGGGAATACCCCACAGGACGCTCCGCAGGAAGAGATACACCCCGACGCCCGGCTGAGTAGCCTCGCCGAGCTGCCCACCTTGCTGGCACAATGGAGAGAAGGATAATGGCCCAACTGTATATCCGCGCGGGCGAGCCTCTACAGGGTCACCTGCGCATCCCCGGTGACAAATCCATCTCCAACCGATTCGTCATCCTGACCGCGCTGGCAGAAGGAGAATCCCATGCCCGCGGCTGGCTGGCATCCGACGACACGCTGACCTCGCTGCGATGCATGGCCGCGCTGGGTGCCGAGGTGGAACGGCCCGCGGAGGACGAGGTGATCGTCTGGGGCCGCGGCCTGCGATCCCTACAGGAGCCGTCCGACGTGCTGCACTGCGCGTCGTCCGGGACGACGATGCGACTACTGGCCGGGCTGACCGCCGGCCAGCCCTTTCTGACCATCCTCACGGGCTCGGAACAACTCCGGCGACGGCCGATGGGACGCATTGCCATCCCCCTGCGGCAGATGGGCACCACCATCATGGGGCGAGAGAACGATACACTCCCCCCGCTCGCGATCCGAGGAGGCCACCTGTCGGGCATTGACTATCAGATGCCCATCGCGTCCGCCCAGGTGAAGTCCGCCATCCTGCTGGCCGGCCTATTCGCCGACGGCCCCACGACGGTACACGAGCCCGCACCCAGCCGCGATCACACGGAGCGCATGGTCCAGGCTATGGGAGGCTTCATCGCTCGGGAAGGGTTGGACGTCCGTATTACGCCACCGACGTCACCGCTTTCCCCCATTGATCTCGACGTGCCCGGCGACATCTCCTCAGCAGCCTTTCTCATCGCCGCCGCGCTGCTGATCCCCGGCTCCGACGTGACGCTGGAAGGTGTCGGGGTGAACCCCACCCGGGCCGGGTTCCTGGACGCGCTGACGATGATGGGATGCCACGTGGAACGGGTAAACGAGCGCTCCTCGGGCGGTGAGCCGATCGCCGATCTCCACATCCGCGCCGCCGAGACGTTGAAGGCAACGACCCTGGGAGGGGAGCTGGTCCCCCGGATGATCGATGAGTTCCCCATCCTGGCTGTGCTCGCCACACAGGCCGAAGGGGAAACGGTGGTACGAGATGCCGCCGAGCTGCGGGTGAAGGAGTCCGATCGGGTGGCAACGATCGTGGAGGAACTGCGTAAGCTGGGCGCCCACATTGATCCTGCAGACGACGGGTTCGTCGTAGAGGGCCCCACGAAACTGCAAGGAGCCACGGTCGACGCCCACGGCGATCACCGGCTGGCTATGGCTCTGGCCATCGCCGGGCTGATCGCCGAAGGAGAGACGGTGGTAGACGGAGCCGAATGCGTGGACAAGTCCTTCCCGCAATTCCCGCAAATGCTGGCTCAATTAGGTGCAGACGTGCTATGGTAACCCATAGGGAACTCACGATCAACGGAGAGACGCGGCTGGTCGGCGTGATGGGATGGCCGGTGGAGCACTCCCTCAGCCCTCCCATGCACAACGCAGCCTTCGCCGCTCTGAGCCTGAACTGGTGCTATGTGCCGCTACCGGTACCACCGGATTGGATCGACGCCGCGCTGGATGGGCTGCGGGCGCTCGGCTTCGTGGGCGCCAACGCCACCATCCCTCACAAGCAGGCTGTCATACCTCACCTGGCTGATCTAACAGAGGCAGCTCAGGCCATCGGGGCGGTGAATACGATCTGGGTCGATGAGGACGGCACGCTGCATGGGGACAACACGGATGCGTACGGCTTCCTGGCGGCGATTCGTGAGGCAGGCGTGGACCCGGCCGGTCAGCGGACGGCCGTCCTGGGTGCCGGCGGGGCCTCCCGGGCCGTGGCCTACGCCCTGGGCTCAGCCGGAGCGCGATACGTTGGGCTGTGGAATCGCACGCTGAGCCGGGCTCAGCGCATCGCGCGCGACATGGCCCAGTACTTCCCGGCTACCGTTTACGAGGCCCACTCCTTTCCTGGAGACCTTCCCCTGATCACGCGAGACGTCGGCATCATCGTCCACTGCACCCCAATAGGGATGTGGCCCCACGAGGATCAGAGCCCCTGGCCATCGGACATGCCGTTTCCCCCACATTGCGTGGTCATGGACCTGATCTACCGTCCGGAGGAGACCCGGCTGCTGACCCAGGCACGCCAGGCTGGCTGCCAGACGCTAAATGGAGTAGGTATGCTGGTACACCAGGGCGCGGCTGCCTTCCGCCGCTGGACCGGAACGGAGCCGC
>JAGHDS010000062.1 GCA_021159845.1 Anaerolineae bacterium | reverse complement strand
CCTCTGCACCGCCCCCCTCACCGACAGGCACCCCCATGCCACCAGCAGAGGTAGCCTACACGCTCGTGCAGTCGCAACCGACCCCCATGCCCACCGCTACGCCCACGGCGACTATCACACCCATACCTGTCGCTCAGGTTTCCGGACGCGCGGCGGAGGAGCGTCAGCCCGCCGCTGCAGAGCGCAGGATCGCGACGCACGAGGCAGGTGAACTCGCACAACACGAGGAGCCCCGCCTCTCATGGATGCGCGCGCTAGAGATAGCTCTGGCCATCATCACCCTCGCTCTTGGGGTGGCAAGCTGGCTGGTACGCACGGGTTAGAGATCGGAGCGTATGCCTGAACTACCAGAGGTCGAGACCGTCGCACGTGAGTTACGCCCCCATCTGATCGGACGCCAGATCACGAAGGCCACCGTCTACTGGCCGAGATCAATTGCCTGTCCCTCCGCCGAAGAGTTCTCCAAGCTCGTGTGTGGCCGCAGGATACTTAACGTCGCGCGGCGTGGCAAATACCTGCTATTCCCGTTAGCGGATGGCTGGACGCTTCTCATCCACCTGCGCATGACGGGGAACCTGCATGTCCAGCCCACAGAGCATCCCCTGAACCGCCACACCCGCGTTATCCTCTCGCTGGATGATGGCTATACGCTACGCTTCACAGATCAGCGCAAATTCGGGCGCCTTTGGCTGACTCAGACTCCAGAGGCAATCGTAGGCAAACTAGGCCCAGAGCCGCTAGACCCATCATTCACGGCCAGAGATCTGGCCACCCGGCTGTGGGGACGCCGAGCGCCGATCAAAGCGGTACTGCTGGACCAGCGGTGCATCGCCGGTCTGGGGAACATCTACGCGGACGAAGTTCTGTTCGCAGCAGGCATCGACCCGCGTCGCCCAGCCAACAGCCTGACCGATACGGAAGTCCACCGCCTCCATGCCGCGATCCGCACCATTTTGGCCGAGGCAATCCGAGCCAAAGGCAGTACTCTTCGGGACTATCGCCCTCCGACGACGGGAAGCGGTCAGTTCCAAGCGCACCTTCAAGTCTTCCGACGAGAGGGAAAGCCCTGCCCGATATGCGGCACCCCCGTCCAGCGCGTTCGACTGGCCCAGCGCTCCACCTTCTTTTGCCCTCATTGTCAGCGATGAATCGGAACCCAGGCCTTCCAGAAGGGCCGGAGCTCCTGCCAGGGATCAGGGATAATTGTCCACCACCGCCGCGTCTCACTCAGTCGCTCAACTCCAGGCGCTTCGGTTGTGAGCGGGCTCATCCCTCGGTCTCCCCGATATGGCGTCGTTGATGTCACGCATATAAGCGATTCCCTTAACCCAAGGGTGGATTTCCAATTGGTGGCGAGGTGCGGACACAGATGCTGAAGGAAGCGCCCAATGGCTCGTGCCATGCTCCACCCTGCAACCGGAATATCTCCCAACCCAGCGGTTGGTTGGTGAAATCGGGATCGTCCCGTATAATGTCTGGGCGAGCAGGGCTTACACGCGCCCTGTCTCGGGCTCATTCCACACAATCGAATCGATGAGGGAGACGATGACCACGCTTTGGGGAGGACGCTTCAGCGAGGGACCTGACCCGTTGGCTGCTCGGTTCACGAACTCCATCGGCTTTGACCAACGGCTATGGGACGCGGACATCGCAGGGTCCATCGCGTGGGCCAGAGCGATCTACCGCGCTGGCCTTATCACCGAGGAGGAACGAGACCAGTTAATCGAGGGGCTGGAGGCTGTAAGGGTGGAGTGGGCATCCGGGACCTTCACCATCCAGCCGGGAGACGAGGACATCCATACAGCCAATGAACGCCGGTTGGGCGAGATCATCGGCAAAGAGATCGCTGGCAAGCTACACACCGGGCGCTCACGCAACGATCAAGTGGTCACCGATGTGCGGCTCTGGCTACGGGACACAAGCGAGCGGCTCCGTTCAGCGCTGCTCGACCTACAACAAGCAGCCATCGAACGCGCGGAGAGCGGGCTAGATATACTCATGCCCGGCTATACGCACCTTCAGCGCGCTCAGCCAGTGCGCTTCGCTTTGTGGATGATGGCTTACTTCTGGATGTGGCAGCGGGACCGGGAGCGGCTGGATGATCTCATGCGGCGGGCCAATCTGTGCCCACTGGGGACGGGCGCCCTCGCCGGCAACCCATTCGACGTGGACCGCCAGACGCTGGCCCGGGACTTAGGGTTCCCCGGTATCACGCCCAATGCTATGGACACGGTGTCCGATCGCGATTTCATCCTGGAGTTCCTCAGCTGGGCAGCCATCCTGGGCGTCCACCTCAGCCGGCTGGCCGCCGATCTGACGCTGTGGTGCACAGCTGAATACGGTTTCGTCACGCTATCCGACGCGCACAGCACCGGCTCCAGCCTGATGCCGCAGAAGAAAAACCCAGACACGCTAGAATTGCTGCGGGGAAAGGCCGGGCGCCTCATCGGCGATCTGACAGCGCTGCTCACCGTAGTGAAGGGTCTGCCGTTAACGTACAACTCCGACCTGCAGGAGGACAAGGAGCGGCTATTCGACGCGGCCGACACCCTGGCTGTAGCATTGCCCCTCACCGCGGCCGTGCTGAGAGAGATGACGCTGCATCCCGACCGAATGACCGCCGCCCTATCGGACGACCTGCTGGCCACTGATTTGGCCGACTATCTGGTGCGAAAAGGGATGCCTTTCCGGGAAAGCCACCATGTGGTCGGCCAGGCTGTACGGCGAGCGGAGGAACTCGGCATCCCCCTGCGCAGACTCCCCCTCACCGAGCTACAAGCCATCTCCCCACTGTTCGGTGAAGACGTAGCCGAAGTGTGGGACTTCGAGCGTTCCGTGGAGCGACGCCGCAGCGCGGGAGGGACAGCACGTGCCGCTATCGAGGCACAGATCGCTCAGGCACGGGCGCTGGTGAGGAAATAGATGGAAACAGCGAGCAACGGGGGATAGAGGCAAACCGACAGTTACCCGCTATCTTCCCTATCCCCCGCCCGGTTCCCGAGGAGGCCGAGGCGCTGGCACAGCCCGCGTATCAGGTAGACACAGCGATAAAGCGGAGACCGAGCAACACGCCCGGAGGGCGTTGCCTCGACGTATTCCTCCGTCCTCGGATCGATTTGCCATCCCCACAACCGATCCCACCAAAGCCGACGTGGATGCTCGATACAGCGTACATCGTACTCCCAATACCAGGCGCCGGTGACAGGATCCTTACGGTTTCCGAAGTGAAATCGTCTCCGGTAGCGGGTGGAGTGCTTGGAACAGACTCGCCGGCCGCACACAGAACACGCGGGGAGCACCTGATCAAACACGCGATGGCAAACCGCGCAGGTGCGATAGACCACATCCTGTGCCCGCTTTCGCTCTCTCTGCTGACGGCCGCGCGAGATCGTCTCGATCGCCCACTCAACGCAGTGCTGGCAGCCATCCGGGCCAAAGGTGGCCCGTAGTTCCTCGGGATACGGGACCAGGTGCTCTCTACAGATGGGGCGGCCACATGTTCGGCACCGGGTGACAGCCGGTGCACTACAGATGTAGCATCTCTCTCCCATGAGAGAAACTCGCGATTAGGAGGAATTCGACCGGTTGACCTCACGGAGGACAATGGCCTCGAAGCGAGCCGCCAAACGTCGGATGGTCTGGTAGAGCAAGATGGCAATCACAACGGTTCCGACCATAGCGGCCAGGAGTAGCCGGGGAGGCAGGTTGACAGCCCCCGCGCCCGCGGCGACAGCCAACCCTACCGAGGGGCCACGAACGATGAGCACGATGCCTAGCATCTTCCACAAAGGCACGCGCGTTAACCCTGCAAGGTAGTAAGGAATATCACCGACAGGGCCAGCCATCAGCAACACCCAAACCCAAAGCGAGTCCACGTGCAAGACTTGCTCCCAGCGGTCTACCCGTTCCTGGCCCAGCCAGCGCTGCACGAAGGGACGCCCAAATTGCCGGGCGATGAGCATAGCCATCGTGCTGCCAACCAGCATCCCGGCGATTGCACAGAGCACCCCATGCCATACACCGAACATGTATCCGCCAGCCAGTTGGACGAAATAACCGGGGATAGGCGCGAGGATGATCTGTAGGGCATTCACAACGATCAAGGCTATCGGCCCCCATGGCCCCAGCGAGGCAAGCCACACCCGCGCGCGCGCCATATCCCTGGTAAGCTGCAACAGTGGGCGCCACAACGCGGCTGTCGCGAAGAGGAATATAACGACCACCAACAGAACGCCCCATGAAATGCGTCCTGTCCCTTGCTTTCCCATAATAGGGGTGCCTCCCTTGCAACCTTGAGTATACCGAGCCAGCCCGGTTCCGTCAAACACGGGCCTGCCCGTAACTGTTCACCGTTTTCCCACCAGATCTTATGACATCCGGTGAGCGATGTGGGTGGAGACACACTCAATACAGGCGCCTGGATCCAAATGCTTTGGCCGCGGATGGCCCTCATCCCCCAGACCCCCTTCTCCCACGCCTGGGAGAAGGGGGCTTAATTCGGCTTGTGGTGGCGGCGCAGTGGAGCTG
>JAGHDS010000204.1 GCA_021159845.1 Anaerolineae bacterium | reverse complement strand
GCTGAGTGGATTGGAGCAAAGTATGCTGTGACGGCTACCAATGGCACGGCGGCGTTGATGTTGGCGCTGAAAGCAGGGGGAATTGAGGCTGGGGATGAAGTTATCATCCCAGCGGTGACTTTTGTGGCTACGGCGACGGCAGTGGTTTTGGCTAACGCCGTGCCGATCTTTGTAGATATTGATCCTGAAACTTACCAAATTGACCCAGATGGTGTGGAGGCAGCGGTTACAGAACGCACGCGGGCTGTCATTCCTGTTCATTATGGTGGTTATCCTGCGGATATGGATAGGATCATGGATATTGCGCGAAGGCATGAACTGTTGGTGATTGAGGATGCTGCGGAGGCTCATGGATCAGAGTGGCGTGGTAAACGGGTAGGTGGCATTGGTGATATGGGTTGTTTCAGCTTTCAATTGGGGAAGCCGCTAGCCGCGGGTGAGGGTGGAGCGGTGTTGACCAACAACGAGTCTTTGCGAGACAAGTGCTATTCATATGGCGATTTGGGTCGTATTCCAGGGGGAGGTAAGTATGAGCATTATATCCCTGCTGGTAATAATCGGATGACGGAGTTCCAGGGGGCGTTGTTGCTCACTCAACTGGCGCGGTTGGATGAACAGACGGAGACTAGACACCAGAATGGGGAGTACCTTGCTCGTGAGCTGGAGAAGATAGAAGGGATCTCCGCGTTAAGGCGTGATCCGCGTGTGACGAAGCGAGGGTATTATTTCTATTTCCTACGATACGATGGCTCGCAATGGGCTGGTGTGTCACGGGACGATTTTATGAAGGCTTTGAGGGCAGAGGGGATACCATGCCACACGGCGCATAACGATCCCCTATATAAGTACCCGCTCTTTGCGGATATGGCCTTCGGGCGGACGGGGTGTCCGGTGCGATGCCCCTTATACGGGCGGGAGATTGATTACTCAAAGGTGCATTGTCCCGTGGCGGAGCGGGTATATAGTTCAGAAGTGGTTGCGTTGAGCAAAGATTTTCTGATGGACCGTCGCGATGTGGACAGTGTGTTAGAATCTATTTATAAGTTGCGCTCGAACCTCGATGAGTTACGGACGACATTTGCATAGCGCTTAAATAAGCATGAGTGTACCGCTTAGGCTTTTCAAGGTTTCAAAGATTCGGAGGGGATGGCTGCCTATGTTGCGAAGTAGGGCGCTGGATCTGAGCTGTTGCCGACGTCCTGACTGCTTACCGAGGTGTTCGTTTGTCCTTTTGTTAGCTCATTGAGAAGCCCCTATATGACTGCTCCCGGAACTGGACAAGGTTGGATTTGTGGTTCATACTAACCTTGTCGCAGTTCCTCTTTTTATTGTTTGTGAGCCACACAGTGCAGTGTATAAACGTCGGTTTTGGTCGACAGCTTACCAGAGGAGGTGGGACCATGAGTGCTCAAGTCGTTGAATCGTCTGCCGCAGCGGAGAGGGGGGGGAGGGACCTCAACCCTCTGGAGATGGCACAAGCGCAATTTGACGAGGCCGCTGCCTATGTGCGCGTCGCGGATAACTACCTGGCCAGGCTGCGGGTCCCGGAGCGGGTATTCATGACGAACTTCCCCGTGATCATGGATGATGGGAAGCTGCGCATGTTCACAGGGTATCGTGCGCAGCACTCCACGGCTCGCGGGCCAGCCAAGGGCGGCATCCGTTATCATCCGCAGGTCACGATGGAAGAGGTCAGCGCTCTGGCCATGTGGATGACGTGGAAGTGCGCCGTGGTGGACATCCCCTATGGCGGCGGTAAGGGCGGCGTGGTTTGTAACCCCAAGGAGCTTTCGCTGGGTGAGTTGGAGCGCCTGACCCGGCGCTATGCTGCTGAGATATCTCCCATCATCGGCCCCGATCGCGACATCCTAGCCCCGGACGTGAACACTACCCCCCAGATTATGGCCTGGATTATGGACACATATAGCATGACCCAGGGACACGCTGTGCCAGGCATAGTCACGGGGAAGCCGATTGAGATCGGTGGCTCGCAGGGGCGTAATGAGGCGACAGCGCGAGGAGTACTGTTTACTATCCGCCGGACGGCCGAGAGAATCGGCTTGGACCTAGAGGGAGCGAGCGTGGTCGTCCAAGGATATGGCAACGCTGGCTCGATTGCAGCGCGGCTGTTGTATGAGGATGGGGCGAAGATCATCGCCGTCAGCGACTCCAAGGGGGGAATCTACAATCCTCACGGGCTCGATCCGAACGCTGTTCTGCGCCATAAGCGGGAAACGAGTACCGTTGTTGGATTTCCAGGCGCGGACACGATCACCAATGAGGAATTGTTGACGCTCTCATGCGATATCCTGATCCCGGCGGCGTTGGAGAAGCAACTCCACGCAGGGAATGCGGATAAGGTGCAGGCCAAGATCATCGCCGAAGCGGCCAACGGGCCGACGGAGCCCGAGGCGGATCACATCTTCTTCGATCGGGGCATCTTCGTCATCCCCGATATCCTCTGCAACGCTGGCGGTGTGACAGTTTCCTACTTTGAGTGGGTGCAGGACCTGCAGTTCTTCTTCTGGGATGAGGAGCAGGTCAATCAGGCATTGGAGCGGGTGATGAACCGGGCTTTCGATGCCGTAATGCACATTGCGGAGGAACGTCATGTGCATAATCGGTTGGCGGCCAATATCCTGGCCATCGAGCGGGTTGTGCGGGCGATTGAGCTGCGCGGCATTTACCCATGAGCTGGAACGACTGAGAACATAACAAACCCGGCTTCGCCGAGAAGCCGGGTTTGTTATGTTCTCAGTCGTTCCAGCTCATGGG
>JAGHDS010000194.1 GCA_021159845.1 Anaerolineae bacterium | reverse complement strand
GTGCTGTCAGCAGGCGCAGGTCGCGGGCGTGGAAGGGCTCATCCTGGCTGGTGTTTTCTAATCTGATGATGCCGGTTACCTTTTCCTGTACCATCATGGGGGCAACGATGGCGGATCGAGCGGCCGCGCTTTCTTCGGATACCAGCCAGGGGGTGCGGTCGCGCAGGGCAGGTGCCACGCGCCCATCATTAAGCGAGATCTGGCTATCGCATGGTGGGACATCTTCGCCGATGGTAGTCTTGATGATGAGCTTTTCGGATTTCTCGTCCAGCAGGGCAACCCATCCCCGATCAACCCTTGCGATGGCTTGTTGGGCTGCATGCAGCACGTGGGCTAGCAGATCCTCGACTTTCAGTGTTGCGGCTAGCTTCCGGCTCAGCCGGACTAGCGCGTCTAGCTCGGTTACCCTGCGTCGTAGGGCGGACTCTGCCGCCTGTCGTTTCTTCAGCTCCTCCTGGAGGGACCCGTGGAGCTGGGTGTTCACGATGGCGTTGCTCGTCTGCTCTACCAGAAGGCGGAGCAAGCGCTCGTCCCACTCATCTATCATGTGTGGGTGGGTGAAGGTCACGGTCAGGACGCCTAATACATGCTCACAAGTCTTGATGGGCAGCCCGATAATGGCTTTGATCTGCTTTCGTCGGGCCACGTCCGGTCCATAGAGCGGGTGGTGCTCCGGATCGTTAACGATGATCGTCCTGCCTTGTCGCGCGACGGCGTATGTCAGCCCATTGGAGCGAGGTTTGCTGATTGGCCCTCGGGAGGAGCCGGGTAGACCCGGGCCACTGCCGAAAACCAACTGGTCTCTCTTCTCGTCGTATAGCCACACGTGAGCATGGGTTGCTCGAACCAGGCGTACAGCATACCGAACGAGCTCGTCCAGGACGGACTGAGGGTCCAGGCCGCGGGTTAGGGCCAGGCTGGCGTGATGCAGGAGGGTAAGGGTTCGCACACGCTCCCGATCTCGTTCGCGTAGATGTTCGTGCTGGATGGCAAGAGCAATTTCCTCGGCCAACCGCTCCGCAGTCCTTCGATCGGCGTCGGCAAAGGTCGCTGGGGCAGCAGCAGCGAGGCAGAGAGTCCCGCGTGTCTTATCATCTGGGGAGATGGGAACGATCAGGAGTTTATATGTGCGTCCTCTCCCCACGCTGATTTGCTCCGTCTCCCCAGTGGCCATTACCCGGGCACATGCCTGCCGTACGGCGCGCTTGCTGATGAGCTTGCCGGACGATTCTCCCGCAAGAGCGCGCAATTCCGGTTGCCCCTCATAGGCGATGAAAAGGCCGGTACATATGGCGGCGGTGAGTGCTACTGCCTGTTCCACCGCCATTTGTAGGGCTTCGCCCAGTGGGTGCCCGGACAGTATGATTTGGTCCATTCGACGTAAGGTGTCCAAGAGGGCGATGCGTTGGCGTAGTTCTGTCTCAACGGAGACCTGTTCGCTGAGGTCTTCGATGAATGCGATGACACCTATTACATCGGTGTCGCGACGCCACGGCAGCAGGCGTACCGTTTGGGGAATGGGTCCCTGTCCCGAGGTGGATGGCAGTGGTAGAAGGTGATGATGAAGGCGATGGGAGAGCACTACGGGCTGGCCGGTGTCTAGAACTGTTCGAAAGTGACGCTCCATGTTGCGTTCATGTAGGTCGGGATAGATGTCGAGGAGGGAATGTCCCAATACTTGGCTGGCTGATAGGCGGCTTCGTTGGGCTAACCATAGATTCCAGAATCGGACGCGCAAGGCACGGTCTACGGTGAAGATGCCATATGGTGCCTGGTCGAGAAGTTGTGTAATATCTTGTAGGTCTTTCGTATACATATTGTTCATACGCCCTCTCTGGAGAGTCATCCCTACAAGGAAGCGCCCTTTGTAGTTAGGAGGGCAAACCGGCTTATCCGGTGCTGAGCGAGAGGTCAATGCACTCTTGGGTTGTCACTCTCACCACCCGTTAGATGGGTGATGAGATGTTCCAGCGAAGAGAGCTCTAATACTAATACCAGATATCCCTCGACGCTTCCGTCCTCTATCCGAAATTGGGTGGTCACCAGCAGCGCATGGTGGGTCTTGTCCCGTTCGATCATCAGCGTATTTAGCAGGGAGTTCACCGCCTCCAGGCGTAAATCGGGAATGGTGAAGGTCACGCATGTTTCCATTGTGTTGCTGAGAGTGCCCACGAAGGTGTTCAATAAGATGTTACCTACTTCCAGCAACACATCTTGATCGGCGCGGCCGAGCCTGCCTGGTAGCGGTGATATTCCGGTCAGTAGGGCGATCAGCGTGTTGGCGCTCTCGAATTCCAGGAGGAGCATGGCGTCGCCGGTCATGGCACCGTTGAATATCTGGTGTACAGTGACCACCTCCCCGGGCAAGATATCACTCAGGCGCGAGCCCAGTTCTGTCAGTGAACAGATCGTCACTTCTGGTGCGGACAGGCGCACTCGTTTGTCAACGAGTGCGGAGAGCGCTATCGTGGTCTGCTCAACTCCGTTGTTTACTAGCATTCGTAGCGCTTGGTGTTGCGTGGGGAGAGGAC
>JAGHDS010000203.1 GCA_021159845.1 Anaerolineae bacterium | reverse complement strand
CTCCATCAGCGCCTTGTTGAAGGCCTCCAGCTCCTGCCTCGCCCTGGCCGCTTTCTCGGCCGCCTGCTCCTCGGCTGTGCCGAAGGAGGCCATCCCGCCACCGGCCGCCTTGTAGTTATTGATGCTCTTCCGGATTTCCTCGTCCAGCGCCCTGATAGCAGCCGCCTTTTGCTCTGTGGGCAGCCTCGACCGATAGATCTCGTAATATTGATCCAGGAACCGGATCGCAGCCTGCTGTCCACCCAGCTCCTTTAGCTCGTTAAGCAGATCGTCCGTCTGCTTGATAACCGGCGTGAGGGCATCGGTGCCGGCCAGGAACCGGATGATGTCAGCAAGGTCTCCCAATGCCGTCGTCACCCCGGTATGCACCGCCAGCTCACCCAGAGCAGATTCCAGGTCGCGAATGGCCGCGGGCAGGCTTTGCACCTGGTCAGCCGCCGTCTCCGACGCCAGCCCGAATTGCTCGATGAACTTGGTCCCCTGGTCGATAACGGCGTTGGCGATGGCCACCCGGCGCTCTGTCTCACTCAGCTGATCGACCGTCCTGCCCTGCTTCTCCGCCCACTGCTCCACGGCATCGCCGATCTTGATGTAGATATCGGCGTTGTCGATCAACAGCGGGCTGGCCTTGACGATACCCTTGACCAATGTATCGAAAACGAACCCGATGTCTTGCCCCGTGGCGATACTGGCCGCCCGGGCGATCTCCAACAGCCTGGGCAGCTTGTTGGCCAGCTCGGCGCCCCCGGACATCAGCGCCCGGTTGGCGATGATCATCAGCCGCGTTTGATCGATCGTCCCCCGTGCTGCCTTGCTCATCTCGGTGATGAGTTGATCCCCCGATATGCCTGCCTGCCGGGCCACATTCTCGAAGACGCGGCTGACCAGCTGGGCCTGGATCCCAACCTGGATCAGCTCCGTCGTGAAGGAGATCAGCCGCTGTACGGCGAAGGCCCCCATGAAGCCTATCATGGCTGACTGGGCTTCACTCAGGCTCGACACGAAGCCCATGATGCCACCCTGGGCACGCTTCGCCCCCTCCCCGACCGCCTCCAGCCCGGATCGCAGGCGCTGCGCCTCCCGGCGTAGCTTCTGGACCTGCTCCACCTCGCCAACGGATAGGGGGATCCCTTTAGCGGCCTTGGCCCTTAGCGAGCTCAGCTCATTCTCGATCTCCCGCAGTCGCCGCTTGGCCGAGACGGCGTCGATATGCTCGTCAAGCTGGTCAAGAGCCCGACCGGCCTGCTCCGATTCATGGGATAGCTTGTCCAGAACGGCGGAGAAGTCGTCCTCCAGCACCACTCGACCGGCCAGGTCGAAGTCAGCCATCTCGTCGCCTCTCCTTTTGTGTCCTCACAAACCGCTCCAGGTATGACTTCGGGAATCTGGGCTGCTCCTCTCGACGCGACGACCCGCTCGATGCCTCGACATGCAGCGCCTCGGCCAGCAACCGCACCTGGGCCGCCGTCAGCTCGTGGGGCGGCGTCCCCAGCGGCCACTTCCCAAACCGGTCCGCCAGCAGTATCTTTGCGCGGGTGGCCGATCCTAGTCGAAAGGGGCGTTGCGCACCGCCGACAGCACCTCCCAGATCGCCGGGCGGGCCTCGTCCTTCACCCGCATGGGTAGCCGCTCCCAGCGCTCCAGGTCCTCCGGATTGTCTGGGTCGAACATCTGTTTCCCATCCGCATTACACAGCAGATGGAGTGTCAGCCATCGATCTCGTTTGAGCACAGCATACCGATCGGCAAGCTCATCTGCACGAGTACGGATCTCCATCTGGCGCCGCAAGAGGGCTAGGCGCTCGGCGATCATATCCTTCACCCTTTTGTCCTCGGCCGCCTCGAAGGCCCGCTCGGCGATGGCGATCCGGGCCTCCATCACCTGCCTCTCTCCATCACTCATCGGCATGCCTTTCACGGCCTGGATCTCCGGCTGGCTCATGGCCCGAGCGTGGGCCAGGTCCTGGATCAAGAGCGCCTGATCATATTCCTCAGTCGTCGGTGGGCGAATGAAGAACTGATGATCGTCCACCCAGAAGGGCACGCCCTTGCCCTCCATGATCTCCATCAACGACGGCGTGCCCTCCAGGAATGCTTCCAGCGGGTCCTGTTGTGCCTCAGGCTCGGATTTGGTCTTGGCTTTAGATTCCGCCAAACTCCCCTCCCTTTTATAGCCATCAACGGTCAGCGATTCGGCCAGTCACCGACGGCTCACGGCTAATTGCTAACTGCTACCTGCTACCTGCTACCTGCTAACTGCTGACTGCTACCTGCTGGCGGCTATTATCACGTGCCCGCCTCAGGGATGATGTAGTATGCCGCCGCCGAGCCCGAGAGATCGGCGATCCGGACATCCCCTTCGGCATCCAGCTCCACCGAGAGGGTCTGTGGCTTGAACTCATTGATATACTCGGTGGCCACCAGGCTGGCCGACGCCGTCACCCCGTCGTAATTTTCGATCTTGAGATCGCCTACAACGGTTGGGTCGAGTTGGATCTCCTCGCTCCCCGTCCAGCCCGAGGCTGGCCTGACAACGCCCAGGACACGGGCCACCTCATCCCAGTTGTCCTCCACGTACAGCCGCAAGGTAACATCCGTTGTGATCGACTGAACCACTTTGAGCTTGTTCTGGTCGCCAATACGGCTGTATTCCTGCGTATCTGTGTCCTGACTTGGAGACAGGACACGCCCCTGCTCTAACAGCGTCCAGTCCGCCTCTCCTGGGATCTTGTGGAAGATCAGAGACAGATATTGCTGCCGGGTCTCTAGCGAATGTGTAAAGCTTGGTCGTGCCATCTCTCACCTCTCCTATCTCTCGCCAGTCACGCTTAGAGTCAAGAAGGCCCCGTACTGCTCCTGTTGTGCCCCTGTCTGGCTCTCATACCTGGATATACCGAACACTTGAAGCCTCATTCTCTCCCCATTAACCCCGATCTCCGTCTGCGATAACCAGGATGTCACTTTGTCTATCAGATCCAGAAGCTCCGCTTCGTTCCTCCCGAACACATAGATCTGCCAATCGGTCTGCGTGATCCCTTGGAGTCTTGAGGCACCGATTCGGGGCGGTCCTGAGGGCTCCCACCCTGCAAAGAGCACAGCCACGACAGGGGGACTCTGGCCGGGCCTCCCCCACGAGGGGAGCCCTTTGACCACGCTACATCCAAGAGCTGTCGCCAACTCTCCCGATAGAGCGTCTAGGATCTGTCTCAGCGCCATCCTAGCTCCTCCGCCTCAGTGACACCCGAGCCCACACGCCTCCGGTCCCAGGGGGGCCCGGATCTACAGAGATGACGTCATACCACAGACCGTCGATCTCCACAGCGTGGGCATCCCGTGCCGTCTCCAGATCATCGACCAGGATCAACACCTCTGTTGCCCCTTCGGGGACGACCCCGGCGGCAACCAGGGCCCGAACGTCCGCTGATTCCCGCGTTGGGACGATGTAGATGTAGTCGACAACCCAGTAATCCTCCGGGTTAGGGAGTATGGCTCCGCCGCTCCCGTAGGTCACGGCATCCACCGATTCATCATAGGCGTAACCCGGCGGCAGATTCCACTGGGTCACCGGCCGGACCGCTGCCATCACCGGACGCCCATACTGCTTCCAGGCCTGTGAGAAGATCCTCCTCACCCGGCTTGCGAGCGTAGCCACTCTATCACCTCATGCACGATGATCGCTCCGGCGCTCACGGCCAGCGCCCGCCGAAGAAAAGGGGAATTTTCGAAAATTCCCCTTTTCTTCCCTTTTTCCGCTAGTGCCATCAGCGCCGCGATCCACACGCTCACGCACCACACGCAACTCAACCCCTCGGCCCACGTGTTAGACGCCACCCGGCTCACTCGAAGCCGGCCATCCTCTCCCCTAACCGCTACGGAGCGTAGCCCCGCCCAATAGCGTAGCTGGGAGAACATCGCCCAGGGGCCGTCCTCGTTCACCAACAGGCTGGCCAGTCGCCAGGCGGCCAGGGCCGATTCGATCAACTCGGTTAGGGAGCACATGGCTCCTTTCCTCTCTCATCCAACCAGCCGATATCGCGGCCGCATGAAGGCCACGGCATGGGTTGTCTGGTTCGTAAAGAAAGCCAACAGCCCGGCATGCACAGCCTGCCAGATGACTTCGACCGGGTCACCGGCCGGGTAGATCAGGATGCGAATGATAGCTGCCAGCACCGGGATCAACAGACACCCCACCAGCGCCAACGCCCGCTTCACACGTGGCGGCCGGTCGGCCAACGCGGGCCACCACTCGATCAGGAAACTATAGACAACACCCCAGGCCGCCGACACGCCCTCGCCGGACAGCCAGATCAGAGCTTCTTCGAACGTCATGGCACCGCCTCCATCGACCAATATCTCACCGACATGCCGTCCTCGATGGCCTGTTCCACGACCTCAATCACCGGCCATTCGCCTAAGACGGCATCCAGCTCGGCCGTGGCCAGGCAGACGCCGTTCAGTAGCTCACGCCGCGCCGGCGCGTGTAAGGCACTGAACACGTAATAGCGGGCCGGCCACACCATGGCCTGGCGCAAGAGACCGATGGGGTCGTCATAGTGCCGGGCCACGTGGACACAGACCACCACATCCTGCCGCTGTTTGTACCGGCTGCCCTGCCTGAAATCGTATACCTCAAACCGGCACCGCTTATCGTCACCAAACCGGGCTTGGGCCAGCTCGATCTGGTAGGAGGATAGGTCGAATCCCCGATATCTCTCGAATTCCGGCAATGTCGGGATGAGGCGACCGGACCCACACCCCAGATCGATGATCGACCGGTGCCTCGGCAAATTGGCCACCAGCCGGCCTGTGATCCTCTCCGCTTCTGCCTTGCCCTCGTCCCGTTGCCACAGATCGTTCAACGTATGGCAACCGTATTCGCTCTGCCATTGTTCCAGAGCCAACGTGTGAGCTTCCGCCATCTTGCCTCCTCTCGAAAGGGCTCGTGCGATATATGTGTATCTGGTAATCCTCCGGCCACCTTGGTGCCTTGTACACTACATCTCCCGGCGGGAACCGCCATGCCTCTACGTCCTGGCGGCTCATAACCCAGAATGCTCCCCCGGTTGGGTCATCGGTCAGATCAGCAGCGAACACCCGTTCGATGATCTCGAGTTCCGCCTCGGTCGGCTCAGCCCGGCCGTAATAGGCAGCCTCGATCTGCTCGGATGTATGCCCCCAATACTCCATCCGGTTGCGCATGGTCCAGGCCACCGCCGCGGTGGCATCCTGCCCCATGAGTGCTACCGGAGCTTCCCCGGCCAGGATCGTCGCCAAAAGCAACAACAGTCGTGGATCCACGATCTTACCTCGGGATGATCACGAAATCCGGCAGATCGGCGAAATGCTCGGCGTCTTCAGGAGACATCCATTTCAGCGGATCGGCAGCCCCGAAACTGTACACCCGCCCGCTCGGCGTCCGCCATTGCATCGTTCCCACATGATCGCCAACGTACTTCACCAATACCTGACCGACCTTGCCGTTCCCGCTCACTCGATCAGTAGTCTGTATCCTTCTCGTATTTCTGCCGCAGCACCCCATCGGTCTCTCCCCTCGATACACGGCCGCGTGGAATTGCCGCAGCCTCTCGCGCAGCCGCTCCTTATGCTCCTCAGCCGCGTATCGCATCTGCGTCTTAGAATATTGCCTGTATCGGAAGAGCGGTTCCGGCACATGCACACCACAGATTCCCACCTCGCCCAGGGAGATGGCGAACTCCCAATCCTCCCAGCCGCCGGACTCGCTCATCTCCGGTTTGTATCCCCCCACTTGGCGCCAGGCATCTTTGGCGTAGAGGATCGTGCACGACCAGGTGATGCGCCGCAGCAACTCGCCGAAGTCATACTCGTGAGCTTTCAACAGCTGTGTCCTTCCCTCGTCCGGCCACCACAGGAGCGAGTCGGTGTAAGCAAAGCGACGAGGGTCTAGCTCTACCGCCCGCAGGCATTTCTCCACAAACGTTGGCTCGATCACGTCGTCGGCATCCAGGGGCACGATCCAGGATCCTCTCGCCGCCTCGATACCCGTGTTGCGCGCCGCGGCCAGTCCCCGGTTCTCCTCGTGTCGGATCAGCCGCACATCCTGCGCCGGGTACCCACTCACGATCCGCTGGATAGCAACGGCCTCTTCATCCCCATTCCCATCGTCCACAACCACCGCCTCGACATCGGGGAAGGTTTGAGCCAGCGCTGAGTCGATGGCCTCCCTCAAGAACCGGCTCTGACCGTAGCAGGGGATGACCACGCTCACCATCGGTGGGTACAGGTCCCGATGAAGGCGATTAATCGTGGCCCGCAGCAGCCACTCCCGCCCGTGACTCTCATGGTCCCTTCCCTCCTGATACAGCTTCCGGTAGCGAAAGAGCGGGCCAGGGACGCGCCGTCCGTACCATCCCAGCTTCCCCATGTTCAACCACAACTCATAGTCCTCCCAGCTCGGGTTGATGTCCTTGTAGCCCCCGGCCCGCTCCCACGCCACCCGACGGAATAAGTTGCAGCAGGGGATGAAGTTTCGCTTCTTCAGCCGCTCGAAGTCATACTCGTCGGCCCGGACTACATGCTGCCACTTGCCTCGCCCAGGCCAGTCCCCGAAGACCAGCATGTCCGTGTAGGCGATGCCTAACCCCGGATCCGCATCGAGGGCCGCGGTGGTCCTCTCGAGGAACAGTGGGTCGATCGCATCGTCCCCATCCAGGCAGCAGATGTATCGCCCCATGGCCAGTTGAATGCCGCGATTACGGGCAGCCGCCACACCAGCGTTCTCCTGGTGGATCACCACCAGCTCTGGACGTTCATCCGCCAGCTGCTCCAGGACCTCAGCGCTGCCATCGGTGGACCCGTCGTCCACGACGATTACCTCATATGGGAAGCTCACCCGCTGTTGCAGGGCCGACTCCACGGCCTCCCGCACATAGGGCGCCTTGTTGTATACCGGGATCACGATGCTGACCTTCGGGCGGTGCGGATCCGCCTCCGCCAGCTTCCCGGTCAGCGCCTCCTCGTACACGAACTCCACGTCTTCGATCAGCTGATCCCAGCGATAGCGCTCGGCCACGATCTCCCGACTGGCCGTTCCCAGCTCCTCCCGCCGCTCGTACGCCTCCTGGAACGCCTCGGTCAGGGCATTCAAATCACCAGGCTGCACCAGCAACCCGCTAACTCCGTGCTCGACGGTCTCAGCCGTGCCGCCCCAGTCATAACCCAACACCGGCTTCCCCAACGTCATGGCCTCCAGGACCTGAACACTGTGGTTCTCCAATGTAGTGGCCAGGTAGACATCGCAATCGGCCAGGAGCATCTGCATGGATGGGAACATCTGCGGCCCCACCGCCCGCACGTTGTGAGGCAAGTGCACGAATGCCCTGGGTGGAGCTGTGAGCACGACTAGGGTGTCAGGGCAGCGTAGCGCCAGCTCCAGCGCCGGCGTGGGATCGCACACGTCATCGACCCGGGACTTGCCCCACAGCACGATAGGCGTCCGCTCATCTACCCCCAAACGGCTTCGCCAAACACCACGTGGGATGTCCCTCCACTCCTCGAGATCGATCCCGTTTGGGATGATATGCGGCTCCCGCCCCACCAGGTGCCGCCATTGGTCCGCCGTCCACTGCGAGACGGCGATCACCTCCCGAGCCAGCTTCAGATTGTCAAAGATCACCCGGTTCTGCTCGGCCTTCCAGCTCTCCATCTCAGGCCGGATCGGGTGGATGCCGTGATTCGTGTACACGTCTACCACTGGCGCCTGGGCGGCGGCATGCACATGTACCAGGTCAGCTCGCGTCGGATTGGACACGATCTCATGCCCTCTGGCCACCAGATGTCGCTCCAGGGCCAGTACATGGCGAGCAACGCCGCCGATCTGATTCAGCCGGAAGCGCGGGAGAAGGCAAATCTTCATGCGCCCTCCGGAGAGCTAACGTCCAGCCAGCCGTTCCTGACGAAAGTATCGGTCAGAGCCAGGGCCAATATCCCCAGATCGTCATGGTACTCTTCTTTTTTCAGCACCAGGTTTAACTCTTCTGAAATGGCGTGAAGAACCTCGTGGAGGATCGTTTGCCAGATGTCCTCTTCCGGCCGTTCGTTTGCATAGACCCTGATAGTCCTTGTCCAGAAGTCAACCTGCCCCCATAGAGACTGGCGCTTATAGATGTCAACCTCAGCAGGGTTATCGACATACTCGATCCGGTATTCGACCCCGAGAACATTGACCTTCTCAGGTCTTTCCAGCATTCTCTCCTCCCTCTACGGATGGAACCTCACCGCATACGGCCGCAGTGTCGGCCCTCCCAGGATGTCTTGCCATGACCAGGAGGCCGTCCTAGCCTCCGCCCGACGATAGCTATATGCCCCGCCGAAGGACTCGGCCACCACTGGCGTCAGGTTTGAGGCCGCAGCGAGTGCGTCCAGTAAAGCCGCCTTCACAGGCCAAGGTACCCGATTCCACAGCTCCGGCACGTAGATCACCACGATATTGCCAGGATTCCGCGTGGACCACGTGGTGTAATGGCGCTCAATCCAGCATTCACCGGGAATGGTGGTATACTCCCCCTCCACTAGCTCCACGCCATCCTCCGTCACGGCCGTTACGGACCGCAGCGGCAGGGGCAGGAATAAATGTGTGCTGCCATCCCCGCTTACCCGCAGGTACAGCCCCTCGACGTCCAGGATGGCGCGTCTGTCATAGCTCCCACCGCACGCCGTGACAGCCATTGGCTTCAGCAGTGAGGTCGGCGTCTCCGGATGCACCCGGGGAAGCAACTCCAAGCTGTATACTGCCCCCGCGCCGTTAACAGCATCCACGAGGACGCCCAGGTTAGCGTAATCATCGAGCGGATACGTGTCGCCGCCGATGATGAGCAAGTCGTCCGTCACCTCCACCGTGTGCGTCTCGTCGCTCGAGCGGGCCACCAGCGCCCGGCCAAAGGTGTGGCCCAGCGTCTGCTCCATATAGGCGGACAGCCGATCCAGCCGTCGCACGATAGCTGCATCGGTGAGGCTAGACACATCTTCGCCGAGCTCATCCCGGACCTCGCTGATTGTCAGATACTCCATAGCTGCCCTCAGTTGATAGGGCCGGAGGAGGCCCTCCGGCCCTAGGCCCTATCAGATGCTCGGTGTCAGGTAGCTCTCGGGGGCCGTGGCCGTTGCCAAGTACTCCTCAGCGTAGTAGCTGCTGGTCGGGTCTGGCGAGATCGGTGTCAGAGGCCGTGCCGCAGCCACGTTCGAGATTCGAGCCTGCGCCCAAGGTGCCGACAGATAGATGTTGGGGCGCATGACAACTACCGTCTGCGTGCATTCGTTGTCCGTCTTCCAGTAGGACAGGAAGCGGCCGCCGTCTACTGCCCGATAGTGCATATACCCAGCCTCTTCGGCGAAGGCCTGCGCCGGGTCGGTCATGTCGATGTACTGCCCCCAAAATACAGGCATATTGCCGATTCTGCGGGTTAACACGTAGATGTCACCGGTGAAGTAAGGTGCTGATTGCCCGATGGGCGCCCAGTCGTACGTGATGATCGGCACCGGCGTGCCATCTACGAAGATCTGACCCATGCCGTACATGCCCCCATTCAGGTTGTTGCGGAACGTGCGGGCCTCGAACGTGTTCAGGTTGGCCTCGTGGTACTGCTGACCCGGACACACGCTCCAGCATGTGAAGGCGTCCAGCAGCTCGTCCCGCAGGAAGGAGGGGAGCATGATCACCTGGTCTCCTACTGCGATCCCTCCCAGGTTCGACCACATAGCCCGCGTGCGGATGCGTCGCACGATGTCGATCAAGTAGTCCACCAGGTTATGACGGCCGTTAGGCGTATAGCTCATCGGCTGATTACCCCAGTCGACCACGATAGAGTCCATCGCGGAGCACCGACGTCCGTCGTGCACGTTCTTATAGCCCGTGTTCACCAGCTGTTGCAGCCCAGCGAACTCGTTGGCGTTGCTGCTGTTGCCTGTGATCAGCATCCGCTTCAGGTCCTGGCGCAGCGCTACCCCTGCCAGCGTGAGGGACCATACGATCTCATTCTCGATCCGCTGCCCGTCCTTGTAGAACAGCGGGTACTGGTCACACACCCGGCGGTTGTTCTCCGTGATATCCCGCACCGGGCCAGCCCGCTTGATCCGGCCTTTGTCGGGTAACAGGATCTCGCAGGTCCCATACTCGACGCCGTTGGGATCATCGCAAGCTGCAGCCGCCCCGCTGGTCGCATTGCCCGCGGCCGTCCCCTGCGGACCGATGTAGCTGATCAGCTTCACCAATTGCGTGGACTCGTTGTTCGGCTTCCACCCCAGCCAGTCCAAGAACGGCTCCGGCTCGATGGTCAGGCTCAAGAGATCGTTGTCGCCACAGATATGGAACAGCCCATTGGGCCCGTACATGCTAGCCATGTCAGACAGGGTCAGATCCTTTCGCGCTAGCTCCTTGACCCCGTACTGAGGAGTGTTCCCTGATAGCGCACCTGCCATCTGAGCGG
>JAGHDS010000471.1 GCA_021159845.1 Anaerolineae bacterium | reverse complement strand
TTCCCTTATCGTCCACAGCGCCTCGGGCGTACACCCGCCCATCCACGATCTCCGCGCCGAACGGGTCATGTTCCCACAGCTCCAACGGCTCCGGCGGTTGCACGTCGTAATGTCCGTAGATTAGGAGCGTTCGCTTCCCTTCACCATGCAGCTCGCCGGTGATGACGGGATGTCGTGAAGTCTCGTGAATTTGCGTCGTAATTCCCCATGATCCCAGCATATCAGCCACCAGCGCCGCACATTCTCGGATGCCGTGATCCTGGGCGCTGATGCTGGGTTGACGCAGTAGTCTCTGCAAGTCGCCGATCAGCTCCTCTCGATGAGCCGCAATCCATGCCTCGTGTCCAGACATGATTCCTCCACTCCTTCTTTAGTGATGTTCCAACGAGACCCGTCGAGCCACCGGGGGCTCCTCGATGTACAAAATGGGCATCTCTTCACAGAATCTGCACAAATAGCTCATAACTCCTACGCAATCCCCGATTACAATGGGTGACAATGAGTTGGCGGATCAACTCAATCGATTGATTACACACTGTTCAGGAGGTATAACATGACAACTCGCATAAGTAAATTTCTATCGGTTACGCTTCTTCTCGTCACTATCGCGTTGACTGCCTGTACGGCTCTACCAGCCGCGGTTCCAACGACGGCTGCGGCCCCAACGGAGGCCTCTCCCACCGCCGCGCAGGCGATGGTTAACGTCGACAAAGACGGGAACACCGGTGTTAACCAAACGGCACTGAACGAAGCTCTGAGCCAGATCCCGACAGGCGCGATAAGTGATACCGAGGCTGAGGGCCTCGCCTACATGCGGGAAGAGGAGAAGCTAGCCAGAGACGTGTATTTGACCCTCTACCAGAAGTGGAACCTGCCCATCTTCCAGAACATTGCCAACAGCGAGCAGACCCATATGGACGCCGTCAAGGCTTTGCTGGACCGATACAACCTGTCTGATCCAGCCGCCGACAAGGCAGTCGGCGAGTTCACGAATCCTAAGCTGCAGGACCTTTATAACCAGCTGGTCGAGGAAGGCAACAAGTCACTGGAGAGCGTGTTGCGCGTCGGTGCGGCTATCGAGGAGATCGATATCCTCGATCTGGAGGAGCGCATCGCCCAGACCGACAAGGCGGACATCCAACTGGTCTATGAGAACCTGATGAAGGGTTCCCGGAACCATCTGCGTGCCTTCACCTCGACGTTAAAGGAGCAGACAGGAGCAACCTACCAGCCTCAGTATCTCTCGCAGGATGCCTACGATGCGATCGTCAACGCCCCTATGGAGCGTGGTAACGCTGACGCTGGCAACGCGGGGCACGGGCGAGGTGGTCGGAAATAGCCATATACCCGGGCTCAATGGAGAGTCCTGAGGTCAAGTTGCCCTCGCCAATCCCATCCGGTGCGGTGAGGGCAACTTTGCGCGATCGCACAAGATAGTCTATGCTCTACGGGTGGGAAATTGCCTGAGCAAGAGGCCTGCTGTTGATAAACCACTGTGTTAGGGAGGTAACATGCCAGCGAAACAAATCGTATTTGCCCTCATCACGTTTCTACATGATCTCTTTACCGTCATCTGGGTAGGAGGGCTCATCACGCTAGGGATCACCGTCTTGCCCGCGGCGAAGGAGGCATTGGGGAAAGGTCCCCAGATGAAGAAGCTCATGGACACCATCCAAAGGCGCTTGAGCACGCTCGTCTACATCAGCATCGTGGGATTGCTGGTGACCGGCCTCCTGCAAGCCAGACATAACGCCGCGTTTCAAGGATTGTTCACCTTTGGGAATACCTACTCGGCCGTCTTGTCCATAAAGCACATCCTGGTACTGGTGATGATCGGCGTGGCTCTGTATCGGAGCCTGGTGCTTGGCCGCCGCAGCGGGCCGCCTTCGCCCTCGCAGGGCAATCTGAGCGTTACCCTGCTGCTCTTGAACATGAGCTTGGGGGTTATCGTTCTGCTGCTCAGTGGTTTTACCACTGCGTTGAGTGTTGTACCCCCGGCGTGATCATCGGAACATATCGACCGGAAGCTAAGAGGGGGCGGCAGCACGAGCTTACCGTCCCCTCTTGATTTTCCGTCCTATTCCCGGACAGCTTGATTACTTGCCGTCCTCTACCCACCACTCGTTTCAAACCGATGAGGGAACACCCCAATGAACGCATCGCCATCAGATGTGCGACCTGTAATGAGCGTCACTAGGCATCTTGAGCGGATGCGGGTATACTGGATGTGTGAGCACACAAATAGAGCGTCATCTCGATTTGAATACGCGATTGCCTCTTATCCTGCTCGCGCTGTTGTTCTTCAGCGAGCTGGTTAGCCCAGCGCGCGTCTGGATGTATCTACTGACAGGGGTCGGTGGCCTGACCCTCATCGCATATGTGTGGGCGCGCCAGATGCGCGATGGTGTACATCTGACACGCCATACGCATGGCACCTGGGTGACCGTCGGGGATGTGCTGGAGGAACGATTCGCCCTGCGCGACGAGAGCTTTCTGCCCGTCCTGTGGGCAGAGATCCTCGACCGATCCACGATCCCTGAATACAGCGTCAGCCAGGTTGTCGCCTGTGGTGCTCAGGGGGAATATCGGTGGATCACGCGAGGAGAATGCCGGCGGCGGGGGGTGTATACTTTGGGCCCCACCGAGGTGCGTTTGGGCGATCCCTTCGGCCTGTTTCGCGTTGTGATCCACTACCCGGAGACGGAGACGATCCTGGTTTACCCGCGCGTGATGCATCTGCCACCGCTGGAGCTGCCCGTGGGGACGGCTAGCGGTCGCGCCCGGGCCAGTCTGCGCGCCTTCGACCGGGCATTGCTGGCGGCGACGGTTCGCGGTTACCAGCCGGGTGACAGCCTCCATCTCGTTCACTGGCCCAGCTCCGCTCATCGCGGCGAGCTTATGGTGAAGGAATTCGACATGGAGCTCTCCGGCAACCTCTGGGTCGTCCTGGACCTGGATGAGACGACTCAGGCAGGGGAGGGAGAGGAGAGCACGCTCGAATACGGAGTTGTCCTGGCCGCCTCGCTGGCTGCCGAGTTCTTGCAGCATGGCGAGCGACGCTCTGTGGGGTTGGTGGCATTCGGACAGCAGCCCTCCATGCTGCCGCCGCATCCCGGTCAGGAGCAGTTATGGCGCATCCTGCGTGTGTTAGCTGGGGCAGTCGCCTCCCCTGATTGGCCGTTGGAGCGGGTTTTAAGGGAAACCAGGGCCGTATTTGGGCGCGGGCAGACGGTTGCCGTGATCACCTCCTCCTTGAAGCCGGGTTGGGTTCCACCGCTTCTATCGCTGGTCCAGCGCGGTTTATCCCCAGTCGCCATCCTGGTTGACCCGGGCTCTTTTGACGGACATGCATCCGGGCAGGAGATGGCAGCCCTGCGCGAATTGTTGGCGGAGCATGGGATTCCCAGCCACGTTATCAAACAGGGGTATCCCTTCCAACCGCTGATCCGCCAGGTGCGGCGACGCGTGGAGTACAAGGTGCTGGGAACGGGTCGGGTGGTCCCGGTGGTCGTCGAGGAAGAAGTGTAAAGGGCGCATGAGATGCTGTTGAACGGGCTGACATACATTTACAGGCGACTGAAGCCCCGCGAGGG
>JAGHDS010000189.1 GCA_021159845.1 Anaerolineae bacterium | reverse complement strand
CACGTAGGGCGTACCTGAGCTGCGGCAGTAGGCGAAGGCGGCGTCTTACTGTTGTGACACGAAGCCAGTGCGCCTAAAAGCAATGTGCTCGCGCCTGTGAGGAATGCGCGACGGCTGATGAGGCTTGGTCCCGGCATGTTGCTGCTCCCGCTCGTGATGGCTTGCTCTCTTTTTATATATCGTAACATCCCGGCTATGGCGGGGTTGGGCGTCCATTCCACGGGCAACGCATCTGATTCGGGCGTGACGTCTACGCCTTGCCGTCTATGGGTAACGTGAACCAGAACGTAGAACCTCTTCCCAGCTCGCTTTCCACGCCAATCTGCCCACCGTGAGCTTCCACGAGGTGCCGGGCGATCGCCAAGCCCAGCCCGGCGCCACCTGAATCCCGAGCTCGAGAACGGTCGGCGCGCCAGAATCGTTCGAACACGTACGGCAGACCCTCAGCCGCGATGCCGGTGCCTGTGTCCGTCACTCGGACGATCACAGCGCCTGGCGTCTCAGAGCGAGCGCTCACCGTTACCCGCCCGCCGGATGGCGTATGCCGCAACGCGTTGGCGATTAGATTGCGCAACACCTGGCTGATCCGATCCGGGTCCACATCCACCGCGGGCAAATCAGCGGGTAGATCGGCTGTAAGCGCAACGTCCTGCTCGTTGGCAACAGGGATGAAGCTGGTGACGGCTGCTTCAATCAGATCAGCCACGTCCGTCCGGCGCCGAGATAGGTGCAGCTGGCCCGCCTCGGCCTGGGCTAGCTCTCGCAGGTCGTTCACCAGTCGGGAAAGCAAGCGTGTCTCATCGTAGATCGTGGCGATCTCGCTGGTCTCCAGGGGGAACACGCCATCTAGAATGGCGCGCAGGTTCCCCTGGATCACGGTCAGGGGGGTGCGCAACTCGTGCGCGATGTCAGCGACCAGGTTTCGTCGCAGCTCCTCAGCCCGGGCCAGTGCCTCGGTCATCTGGTTGAACGCCCGTCCCAGCTCGGCCACCTCCTCAGGGCCCCGTTCAGGCACGCGCTGTGAGAGATCTCCAGCGGCCACCGCGCGGGCGGCCGCGGTCAGCCGGCCCAGCGGCGCCGTGAGCACCCGGCTGAAGATCAGCCCTAACACAACGCCCAGTGCGACCGCTGCCAGCGCGGCTTTCCAGATCGTCTGGGTCAGCGTCCGCAGGAACGCTGCCGCAGGGGAGGGAGGACGAGGAGCGCGCTCGGGGAAAGCCAGGTCTAGATACCCCACAATGCGCCCACGAACCCGGATGGGAACTGCCTGCCAACGCTCACCGCGACCCAGGTATCCGGGCAACCGACGAGGCACACTGCTGAACACGATGCGCCCCTGAGCATCGGCCAGAACGATCGCTGGGGCCCTCCAGCGTCCAGCACCCTGGCCCAGGCGCGCCGCTCTACGCTCCAATAGCCGCTCAACACCTGCCCAGCTCCCCGTATGCGCGTAGTAGCTTGCCAGCTCGGTGCTCAGGCCGCTTTCCTGGAAGATGTAACGGCGGAATGCCGCGTTGGCCTGCCGCTCAATGGGCACGACAACCAAGGCGACGCCAGCCAGGGTTACAAAAATGAACGAGATCGTCAGCCATACCCATAGCCGCCTCATGCATCACCCTTCAGCCGATATCCCACACCGTATACGGTCTGGATATAGCGTGGTCTGCGCGGATCTTCCTCCAGCTTCCGACGTAAGTTCTTAATGTGGCTGTCCACCGTGCGCTCCATACCCTCGTACGTATACCCCAACGCGCGCTCAATCAGCTCGCCGCGTGTGAAGGCGTGGTCCGGCTCTTCCATGAAAGCACGTAATAGCTCGAATTCCGTGGGGGTTAGATCCACCGGTCGACCATCCAGGTTAACCTCATGTCGATCCGGGTCCAGGGTGATCCCTCCAACACGCAGGAGACGGGGAGGTGGCTCCGCGCCTCCAACGCGTCTCAGCACGGCGCGTACCCGAGCGACTAACTCGCGCGGGTTGAAGGGCTTCGTCACATAGTCATCCGCGCCTAACTCCAGGCCTACGATCTTGTCTGTATCTTCCACGCGCGCGGTGAGCATGATGATGGGAGTACCTACCAGGCTGGGATCGCTGCGCAATATGCGTGTGATTTCCCAGCCGTCACGGCCAGGCAACATGAGATCCAGCACGACCAAATCCGGCCGTTCGCTCCGAATCGTGTGAAGTGCCGTCTCCCCATCAGACGCCGTTAGAACCTCAAAGCCAGACTGTTCCAGGTAAGCGCGCACCAGGCGTACGATCTGTCGATCATCATCTACCACGAGGACGCGCTGTGCCATGCCATGCCTCCTGACGCCGGTCCGGGACGGGAATGGTCGTAGGGCGCCCAGTACAGCTAAGGGGCCAGCAAAGAAACTATCGGCTTGTCGTCCTCATGATCCCTCAAGTGGCACCAATAGCCCTTATTGTCCGATATCCATCGGGCGACGAGCCAGTTCCGCCCGAACCCTCCGCCTACTGCGAGTGTGATTTCCCCATCCCCCGAGAGAATCGCATACCATTGTGCACTATTCTTCCACAACTTGCTGGGGATGTAAAGACCGTGTGGCGGGGGGTAGGGCTTTTCAAAGATCTAATAAATGCCCTTCCTTGCTTCTCAAATCGACCTTGCCTTGCCCTGAGGGACGCCTATCTGGAGGGGAGGAGACCGTTCATGGGCGGAGAGAAGGGCCTTTCGAAGGGGCTAGCGCCCCTCCGAGCCGTCCCACCTTAAGCCATTGGCGTTCTAGATCGCTCAAATGTTAGAACACTGAAAAGCCCTGACGATATGTTATGCATCCTTGACCAAACGCCTGGGAGAGAGTTATAACGGGAGCACCAGGCCGGAGCTGCACCAAGGGGAGATAGGAGCTGATTGGGCAGGTTCTCTATCGGTGGAGACTCTGCCGG
>JAGHDS010000110.1 GCA_021159845.1 Anaerolineae bacterium | reverse complement strand
GGCGCAGCTCCACTGCGCCGCCACCACAAGCCGAATCAAGCCCCCTTCTCCCAGGCGTGGGAGAAGGGGGTCTGGGGGATGAGGGCCATCCGCGGCCCAAACACTTGGATCCAGGCGCCTGTATTGAGTGTGCCTTCACCCACATCACTCACCGGATGCCAATGAGATCGAGTGGGAGAACGGTGAACAGTCACATCGATATACAATTATCATGACAACGTTACATTCCGCCTCACATCCACGAAACGGACACCTAAAAACCCCGGCCTCTTTGAGAGGCCGGGGTTCCAGCGTTGAACCAATGGCCAGGGGCAAGATACTCATATCCAGGAGAGGAGAGGAAAACGCTCCCGCGCACATGGCATGACCTCTGCCCCCAGCACACGCTATGCATCTGTAGTCGTCAGGCACCGAACCCTAGTAGCCCGCAGTCGATCACGCATGATCTGCGCGATCTTCATCATCATGGTGTAGCCAAAATGGCAATTCTGCTCAGCGGCCTCTCGCAATGCCTGAGACTCAAAAGCCACAACGCGACATGTAGTCGTCGCCTGAACACTGGCTGTCGCCGTATAAGGTGGGATCAGCCCCGACCACCCAAAGACGTCGCCTGGCCCAGCGGTGCCGATCACAACATCCTTATCCAGCCCCACAGCCTCAATGATGATGACCGCCGAGCCCTCCAACATGATATAGAAGTGGCTGATCTCCTCCCCCTCATGGAAGAACCAATATCCAGCATCCACGGTCATCTCGTTGGCCACTCTGGCCAACATCAGGACCTCATCCTGATCCAGGCCAGCAAAAAAGGAATACCGACGGATCAATTCGGGTGAGACCATTTGCCCCCTCCTAGCGATTGCAAGAAACCAACCCCCTTGCAATGACGGGCTGAGATAGGAGCACGACACCCCGCCCTCTACATGCGTGCTTTTCCCCCCGACGTACCCCGCTTCTCCGCCTCCCGTATTCCACAAAGCTCCGCCAGAATAGCATCCGCGGCCTTGGGGATAACTGCGGCGACGGCCGGGGTGAGCTCCTCCCCAAAATCCAGCACATCCTCCACGTCAATCGCGTAGATAATCACCTCCTCGGGCAACCTGAGCCCCATTCGTCGACCGACCTCCAACGCCGTCAGCAGCGTAGCATCGTGGGGCGAGGCGGCGTGCTGGGTCGGGCTGACAGAGCGCAGATCATCCAACGTCCACCGGTGAAGGGTACCCGGCACCCCACTCTCGCGTTGCAACGCATCAACGAGGATGACCCGATCATAGCCTACCATGAATTCCATCAATGTCAACCCACCAAGAGCCGTCTCCCGTACATCCACCGGGACATCGGGAGGAAGCAAACCCCGTACGGTCTCGGCCACCCGCACGCCCACACCGTCATCCCGCAAGATCGGATTCCCAAGCCCGATGACCAACGTCCGCATTGCCACGATCCTTGGCTCATATGTACTGGGTCAGCCGCTCCACGACACGGCCATCAGCATCATAGATGACCGCCTCCAGCGGCATCTGTCCCGGCAACGAGTGCGTCGCACAGCCCAGGCACGGGTCGTACAGCCGGAACGCCATCTCGATCCGATTCAACAGCCCGTTCGTGATCACGGTGCCCTTCTTGATAAAGGATTCAGCCGCCCGCTTTACAGACATAGCAATCGGCGCATAGTTGTTCGTCGTTCCAACGATCAGATTCACCCGCGTCAGAATGCCGTTCTCATCCGTCCAGTAGTGATGAGTCAGCGTGCCTCGCGGCGCCTCCACGCATCCCACTCCCTCATCCGGCGTGTTCGTCACCTCCACCCGCACGTTGGGATCCGTGATCTCCGGATCTCGAGCCAGCTCCAACATCCGCTCGGCCGCATAGAGCAGCTCGATCAGGCGGGCCCAGTGCGTCGCCATCCCATCAGCAGCGTTCAGACGCGACAGCGGCGTGGCACAGTACACGCCACTGTCCTTTCCGTCCACAAACCCCTTCCAACCGACAGCCTTCAAATAGGGGAACTTGAGATAAGTCCACGGCTCCACATGCTCGGCGATGTGCTGGAGGTAATCCTTGGGATGATATTTCACGAACTCGTTCCCATCCGGGTCCACCACGCGAATCATCCCGTCATAGAAGTTCACGTGGTTATTCTCATCCACGGTACCCATGTAGTACGTGCGCTGGGTGTAAGCGTCGGAAAGGATCATATCGACGTACTCCGGGTTGCCCAGCACGATCTCCTCGAAGAGCTTCAGGCTGAACTGGCCAAATGCCACGTTCTCGCGAGCGATCTCCTCGATCTCCTGCCGTTCCATCTCCGTAAGCGGTTTGCTCCACCCACCCGGTAAACCAGCCACCGGATGAACACCCCGGCCCCCCATCAGCTCGATGACGTGATGGTTGCGTATACGAGCCTCGATAACCTGCCTGCCAACCTCCAGCCCTACTTTATGCACCACGCCTAGGATGTTCCGTTCAGCCGGTGGGGCATCGGGCCCAACCACGAAGTCCGGAGCACCCAACGCGTAAAAGTGGGTCGTATGGTCAGCTACGTAGAAGGCAGAGTAGAACAGCTCTCGCAGCTTCTTGACGACCGGTGAAGGCTCGACGTGGAAGAGCGCATCCAGCGCCTTGGTCGATGCCATGTGATGCGCCTCTGGACAGACACCGCAGATGCGCTCCGTGATGCGCGGCATCTCCTCGGCCGGGCGCCCCACACAAAAACGCTCGAACCCGCGAAGCTCAGGAACCACGAAATAAGCATTCGCCACATCACCCTCATCATTGAGGAATATCTCGATCTTCCCATGACCCTCCAGCCGGGTGATCGGATCAATCGTGATCTGCCTCATGCTTTTCCTCCTTCACCGTCACCGCTACCATCCACCCGCGCTCTCTGCAACAGGGAATGCGCCATACTGAAACGATAGAAGGTGCCGGCCGGGTCCGCCAGCGTGCCCATCATAGCCGATATCCGCTGTGCCATCTCCTCCTCATCCTCGCTCGGCGACCCAATGTCCACAACCGACGCGATGGCGGATAAGATCTTAGCCCCCTGATCCACGACATTATCCAGCGGGCCATAGCAACCGCGACACCCCATCCCGGCCTGCGGGCACTTGGCGCCACAGCCGGCGCGCGTCACCGGGCCCAGACAAATGATCCCCTGCTCCAGCAGGCAAACACCCGGCTCCGGTTTCTTCTGGTGCGGGCGATAGAACTGGGCGATGACCTTCTCATGCTTCTCCAACGGGCACTCATCACATACGGAGACGACCCCAGCCCCAATCACAGAGCCTGGGGATGGCAACGGAGCATCCTGCATGACGAGATCCAAGACCGCCGCGATCTGGTGCGCCTCCGGCGGACATCCCGGGATGTAGTAATCAACCGGCACTACCTGGTCCAACGACTTCACCATCCCATAGAACTCCGGGATCTCCACCTTACCCTCCGGCACCTCGGTCACCGGCTGAGGCACCACACCATTCGGGTTATCCGTCGATGGATTCTCCAGATAGACCGACCGGAATATCTCCTCTTTCGTTGTCAGGTTCGCCAGCGCCGGAATGCCCCCCTCGCAGGAGCACGACCCAAATGCCACCAGCACCTTCGACTTCTGCCGCAGCAGATGGGCTATCTCCTCGTTCTCAGAAGTGCGAATCGCCCCGTTGAAGAGACATAAGTCGATATACCCATCCGGGTAGCCACGCACATCCTCATACTTGAAATCCGCCACACATGGCCAGAAGACGATCTCAAAGTTCGCGTCCACATCCAGGATCTTCATACCTATGTTCAGCGTGGCGATCTCGCAGCCGCCGCAGGAGGCAGCCCAATACATCGCGAGCTTCTTCTTAGCCACGATCCACCTCCTCAACCACCGCATCGGTGGAAACGGGTCGCTTGTCCTGCTGCACAACGGTCTCCTGCCATCGCAAGGGACCCAACGCCCGCAACTGCTCCGTCATCCGATCCACGGCCTTGGCCAATACATTTCCCTCCGATGCCGATGCCCATACGAGCTGTACCCGCTCCGGCTCGATCCCGAACTGGGTCAACATATGCTTCAATAGCTCATACCGACGCAACGTCTTGATATTCCCCTCGACATAATGGCATTCTCCCGGATGACATCCGGCGATGAGCACACCATCCGCCCCCTCGCGCAGCGCCTTCAACACGAACTGAGGATCCACCCGGGCGCTGCACATCACCCGAACGACCCGCATGTTGGGAGCGTAATGCAACCGGGATGTACCAGCCAGGTCGGCTGCCCGGTAAGAACACCAGTTACATAGAAAACCCACAATCACAGGTTCGTAGGCGTTATCGCTCATGATCCCCCCTCACAAGACCTCGCTGTATAGCGACATCATCCTCTAGCATTGTCAAAACGATCTTTCCCAATAAGCTACCCTCTACGCCCCACTCACGACTATGCGAGCGCGGCCTCATGTGCGCCCTGCGGGCGTACATCCCAGAGGATCCCCTCGATCTCCGACATGATCTGCTCATCCGTAAAGTGTGCCTCGGTGATCGCCCCACTGGGACACGCAGCCACACACGCGCCACACCCTTGACACAACGCCGTGATGACCTCAGACACCTGTCGATCCTCGTGATACACGATGGCATTATAGGGACAAAGATCGTTACAGATACGACACCCAGAGCAGAGATCCTCGTCAATGTGGGCGCGCACAGGCTCCATCTGTACAACCCGTTGACTGATCAGGCTGGCGATACGAGCAGCCGCCGCGGCGCCCTGCGCCACCGTATCCGGGATATCCCTGGGCCCCTGGCAGGTGCCCGCAATGAACACGCCGTCCGTCATCGTCGCCACGGGGTCTAGCTTAGGATGTCGTTCCACGAAGAAGCCGTTCGCGTCACACCCCAGCCCGAACTTCTGCGCCACCTCTCTGGCATCGGGCTGCGCCTCCAGTCCCGCGCTCAAGATGACCATGTCCACCGGGATGCGCCGCTGCTTGCCGATGAGCGTATCCTCCACCTGGACGATAAGTTTCCCCTCCTCCCCGGGCTGACGAGCGGCATCGGTCACCTCCGCCACACGGCCGCGGATGAAGTGGGTCCCCTCCTCGAGGAGCCGATGATAGAATTCCTCATATCCCTTACCAGGGGTACGGATGTCAATGTAGAAGTTGTACACCTCGGCCTCCGGCAGGCGCTCATGGACCAGATGGGCGAACTTCAAGGAGTACATACAGCACACCTTGGAGCAATACTCGTTGTAGTTCCTGTCACGGGAGCCAACGCAGTGAATGATCGCCACACTCTTGGGCTCTGTCTCCCCATCCCGGAGGACGATGCGCCCTCCCGTAGGCCCGGCCGCGTTCACCATCCGCTCGAACTCCAGGCTGGTGAACACGTTGGCCAACCGGCCATAGCCATACTGCGGGATCCGCCGCGGGTCGAACAGCTTATATCCCGTCGCCAGGATGATATTCCCGACCTTGATCTCCAACAGCTCATCCTGCTGCTCGTAATCGATGGCGCCCGTCGGGCAGAAACGCTCGCACACCCGGCACTTGCCGATCTGGAACCAGAGACAGTTATCTGTGTCAATGACGGGGTACTTCGGCACAGCCTGCGGGAATGGGCGGTAGATCGCCTTGCGGAAGCCCAGGCCAGCCTCAAAGCTGTTATCAATCACCCGCTTGGGGCATCGCCGCTCACACTCGCCACAGCCGGTGCATAGATCCTCTATGACATGGCGCGCTTTCTTGCGCACTGTCACGGTGAAATCGCCCAAATGTCCCTCGACCTTCTCCACCTCGCTGTAGCTCAACAAGGTGATGTTCGGATGCTGGTCTACCTCGACCATCTTAGGCGTCAGGATACAGGCGGAGCAGTCCAGCGTGGGGAAGGTCTTGTCCAACTGGGCCATATGTCCGCCAATGGAAGGCTCCCGCTCCACCAGGTACACGTGGTACCCCGCATTGGCCAGCTCCAGCGCGGCGGTGATCCCAGCGATCCCTCCGCCGACGATGAGAGTACTCGAGTTGATCTCGACTTGAAGTGGATCGAGCGGCTCGTGATGAATGACCCGCTCAATGGCCGCCTTAACCAGAGCCTTAGCCTTCTGGGTAGCCGCCTTGCGGTCATTCGTCGCCCACGAATCCTGTTCCCGGATATTCGCCATCTCGAACAGGAACGGGTTCAACCCCGCCCGCTCGCAAGCCCCCCGGAAGGTCTTCTCGTGCATATGCGGTGAACAAGACGCCACCACAACGCGGGTCAGCCCGAACTCCTTGATATCCTTCTCGATCAACTCCTGCCCCAGGCTTGAGCACATGAACTTATAATCCCGGGCGACCACCACGTGCGGCTGTTCACCGGCCCAACGCGCCACATCCTCAACATCGACCGTCCCAGCGATGTTCGTGCCGCAGTGGCAAATATAAACACCAACACGTTCCTCGCTCATCAATCACCCCTCCTCCGACATCGTTGGCATGGGGAGTCCTTTCTCGCGAGACCGCCGGCGACGCCCCGTCGGTGGCGATCCCGTGCCGATCTTGTCCAGCGCGGGTCGGGCATCCACAAACTCCTTGCCAAACCCCAACTCCACGGGTGAGATGTTCAGGGCAACCCCTATGAGCTGAGTAAAGTAGAGTACGGGGATGTGAAAATCCGTCCCGAAGAACCTGTTCACATCGGCCTGAAACGCATCCAGATTCAGCTGACACATCGGGCACACGGTCACGATCGCATCGGCCTCGTAATCAGCGGCGTTCTTCAACAACCTCCGGATCAGCTCCAGGGCTGTCGGCCGGCTGATCTGGGTCATGTGCCCCCCACAACAGTGGGTCTTCAGGGGATAGTCCACAACCTCAGCCCCCAAGACACGCATCAGCTTGTCCAACGATGTGGGATATTCCGGATCGTCAAAGGCCTGATACCCGGGCCGCACGATGAGACACCCGTAGTACGGAGCGACGCGCAATCCCGACAAGGGCTTAGAGACCTTTGCCTTGATCGCATCATACCCTACATCATTCACGATCACATCTAGCAGATGTCGAACCTGAATCGATCCCGGGTCGTAGTGCAATCCGCCCGCCGACAAGGCATCATTCACCTTCTCCGCCAAATCCGGCGCCTCGGCCATATAGTGATCTGCCTTGCTCAGATTCAGGAAGCAGGCACTGCACGGAGCCACCAGCTGCCCACCATTTTCATCCTGCTGCTGCTCGGCCAAAGCCAGGTTCCGGGCAATCAGCGCATAGGCAGGGATCAGGTCAATGCTGGAATATTCGGTCGCCCCACAGCAGTTCCAATCGTCAATCTCATTCAACTCGATCCCCAACTGGGGAGCTACGGCGACCGCCGACTGATGATAAGCGATCGCGTTCCGCTCCAAAGAACACCCTGGATAGTAGCCGTATCTCATGCCGTACCTCCCAATGCCTTCGCCCTGGCCAAAATCGCTTTCAACTGATCAATGCCCTTAATCCGCTTGGGGATGATAGCCATGCGCCCTCGACGCAACAACCCCAGGCCCATAGGTGCCATCCGAACGGCATTTAAAGGCTGATAACGCAACGCGTACTTAGCCGCCAGCCCAAGCTCAAAGCTGCGTCCGTAGTTCTCCACAAAATCAATGAAGGTCTGAGAAAACCCTGGCGCATTCGATATACCAGACTCACGGTACAACCCTTCTTTGATCGCCAACTGCTTCAGGGTGTACATCAAGTCAGTGATGTGCACTTCTTGCGGGCACCGCGCAACACAGTAATAACAGGAAACACAATACCACGGCGCGTTGCTACGCAGGACCTCCTCCTTCATGCCCGCGGCGATCATCGCGAAAAGCTGGCGCGGCGTGTGATCCATATCCGGGCCTGATGGGCAGGATCCACCGCATGTGCCACACTGCAAACACCGATCCAGATGTGGATCGCCCGGGGTGGCGGCAACCACTTCATCCATGAAGCTCGCCGTCTGCGCGGGATTTATGGTTTCAGCCATCAAGACCTCCTGAAAGACAAAGTAGTTCGGCACTTCCATCCAACCTATGGGCGCGACAGAGCAGCCAGCTACACCCAATGACATCCGTTGGAGAAGAAGCGCGACGCGATACGCAAGATGTTATCTCGTGGGCTATGAGAGGCGAGGCACAATACCAACGCAGGGGATCACATATCCCCAGCCTGAGCCTCCACTCCTAATACCCCCCGTCACGATGTAGAGATCTTTGTCACAAACACTCTATCATAAGGACAGCCAGCACGTCCATGATCTAAAACAGTGTCATCCGCGCTGATCACCACCGTTTTTCCACATCCTCCTGCACGCACAGTGCCCCAGGTAGTCTCACCAACCTAACAGGGTTCATCTCAGTTGCAGGGTATGGAAAATGCATCCCGCCAATATGGTCGATTGACAAGATCTCCAAACTGTGTACGATACCCGCAATCCTGGTGCCTGTCGTTAAGTCGGGGGACGACCTCCTAACGCACATCAGCCATTATTACCATCACTATAGCCCTGTAAACACTCAACCCTAATGGGAGGAGACATCGCCATGCACTGGTACCTGTATCCGGCCGTGATCGCCGCCGGAATCCTCTGTGGCTTCATCAATACACTGGCCGGGAGCGGATCCCTGATTACGCTACCGCTCCTGATTTTCCTGGGACTTCCAGCTACCGTCGCCAACGGTACGAATCGTGTGGCCATCTTGCTGCAAAACATCGTCGGGGCACGCGGCTTCCAATCCCATGGGCTGCTGGACTTGCGCCAGGCGTTATGGCTGGCAGCTCCAGCAGCAATTGGCGCCATTGTGGGAGCCCATATCGCTGTAAACTTGAACGACGCCGCCATGAAACGCGCCATCGGCATCATCATGATCATCATGCTCGTCGTCTGCTGGTCAATCCCAAACGCTGGCTGGAAGGACGTCGCGGGAAGGTTCGGGAGCGCCCCGGATGGGCCGAGCTGGGCCTCTTTTTCCTCATCGGGATCTATGGTGGCTTCGTCCAGGCCGGCGTCGGCGTGATCCTACTGGCCGGGCTCGTCCTAGGGGCGGGCTTCGATCTCGTGAGGGCAAACGCCATCAAGGTGGTCATCATCCTGGTGTTCACAATCCCTGCACTCATCGTGTTCGTGATGAACGGGCAGGTCAACTGGTGCATCGGCCTCATCCTGGCAATCGGCAACATGACGGGGGCATGGCTGGGGGCCCAGTTCGCCTCCCGACCGGGCGCTGCCGTCTGGGTCCACCGCATATTGATCGCCGTGGTTGTCGTCTCTGCCGCCAAGCTGCTTGGATTGTTTGATCTTGCCATTTAGTATGATAAGCTGACACCACAAGGACGGAGGACTTCCCCGACCGCTCTTCCCCTCGCCAAGAGTGTCTGGTATAATGCCGGGTAGAGGAACAAATGAGCGAACGCATGATATCCCCAGAGGAAAAGTCGGAGGAACGCGCGCTGGATGCCGCGCTGCGCCCGAAACGCCTGGATGACCTGGAGGGGCAAGACCGCCTGCGCGATAACCTGCGCATCCTGATCGAGGCAGCGCGCGGGCGAGGGGAGCCGCTGGATCACATCTTGCTCTATGGGCCGCCCGGCCTGGGCAAGACCACTCTGGCCCATATCATCGCCAATGAGATGGGCACGAACATCAAGGTCACAGCCGGCCCTGCCATCGAGCGCGCGGGCGACCTGGCCGCTATCCTGACCAACCTGCGCCAGGGCGACATCCTGTTCATCGACGAGGTCCACCGCCTGGGGCGGGCCGTCGAAGAGGTTCTATACCCGGCAATGGAGGACTTCGCCCTGGACATCGTCATCGGCAAGGGGCCCGCGGCGCGTTCCATCCGCCTGAAGCTGCCCCGCTTCACCGTGATCGGGGCAACGACGCGCCTGGCCTTACTCACTGCGCCTCTGCGGGCTCGCTTCGGCGCCATCTACCGATTCGACTTCTACGACCAATCGGCGTTGGAATCCATTGTGCGCCGGGCAGCCCGATTGCTCAACGTCCCCATCACCGACGACGGCGCGGCCGAGATCGCACGGCGCGCCCGGGGGACCCCACGCGTCGCCCTACGCCTCTTCCGGCGCGTGCGGGACTACGCCGAGGTGCGCGCCGACGGTAGGATCACGGCGGAGGTCGCCGATCAAGCCCTGCGTCTGCTGGAAGTGGACGAGCTGGGACTGGATTACCTGGACCATAAGGTGCTAGAGGCGCTCATCTACAAGTTCGGCGGTGGCCCAGTCGGGTTGGAGACGCTCGCCGCGGCCGTCAGCGAGGAATCGGATACGCTTATGGACGTGGTCGAGCCCTACCTGTTACAACTGGGGTTCCTGGACCGGACACCGCGCGGCCGGGTGGCCACCCGGAGAGCGTATGAGCATTTGGGCCTCCCATATCCCGAGAGGCCGGAACAGCCCTCATTGCTTGAGCCACCCGAGCCGGAGGATACGCCATGAGGCCGCGCATCGGCGTCACAGCTCGATCGCTGGACGACGCGACGATCAAGCGACTTCGCTGGTATCTCGAAAGCGTCCGCCAGGCCGGAGGAGAGCCGGTCGTGCTGGCGCCGGGAGAGTCCTCAGTCGGCCTGGATCATCTGGACGGCCTGTTGCTATCCGGCGGGGGAGACATCCACCCACGACGATACGGCCAGCCGATCGCGGGAGCCGAAGTGAGCCGCATCGACGAAGCCCGGGACGAGATGGAAATCCGCCTGACACGGGCCGCCCTAGAGATCGACATGCCCGTGCTGGCCATCTGCCGGGGCATCCAGCTCCTGAATGTCGCCATGAACGGTGGGCTGGTCCAGGACCTTGGCGAGAGACACCGCACACCGACCGGGGCGTACAAGCACCACCTGGTACAGGTCGAGGCCGGTTCGCTGCTAGCCGCCACGCTCGGCGTGTCCGGCCAAATCAGTGTGAACACCTACCATCACCAGGGCATCCGAGGTGACACGCTGGCCCCCGGGCTGCGCGTCTCAGCCAGAGCCATCCCCGACACCTGGCTGATCGAGGGAGTGGAAAGCCCAGAGCACCGCTTTGTCTTGGGGATCCAGTGG
>JAGHDS010000229.1 GCA_021159845.1 Anaerolineae bacterium | reverse complement strand
CACTGTATGGATCGATGTGCCACAAGGCTACCAGGCGACGACCGCCACATCGCGCACCTGGACGCTGAGCTCCTGCGAATTCAACGATCAGACGAGCTTCGGCCTGCAACGTCCCACACCCACTCCTACCGATACACCGACGCCTCAGAACACCCCAACGCCCATCCTAATCTGCTACACAGCCACACCAACCCCCACACCAACCTGGACGCCGAACCCGTCAGCCACACCTACGCCGACTCACACGCCAACGCCGACCGCCACGCCCACTTCCACCGCCACACCAACTATGCCACACTCTACCACGACACCGACTTCCGGCGCGTCTACGCCCGCGGCGCCTACGGCCACATCCACCACCCAGACGCTTCCCACAGCTACACCCATGACACCGCCTCCCACCCCCACGGCTACGCTAGTAGCACCAACGCCTACTGCATCGGCCACGGTCGCAGCACCGACCCCCATACCCACCGCGACCAACACGCCAACCAACAGCAAGCCCATAAACGTTCCGGAGCCGACTACGCTTGCGTTGCTGGCAAGTGGTCTGATAGGGCTGGCAGGAATACGGGCCAGACCACGCGGTCGGGGGTCGCGCTGATCCCAATCGAATACGTGCCAACGCAGCCGTGGAACACACCTTCCACCTAGCCAACCAACCAATAGAGCATAAAAGAAGGAGCCCCGATCTGGGATTCGGGGCTCCCCCTTTGTTCCCCACATACCTTCACTCATGCGTCGGGTGTCTAATACTGAATCGTGATCGGCATACCTATATAGGCCATGTTCCACAGGATCTTGGCATTCTCATTACTCAACATGATACACCCATATGTAATCGGCCTGCCCACTAAACCAGTCCAGGTCTCCCGCCCTGTGGCGGCATTCCAGGGCAGCCCGTGAAACCCGTTCTCCGTGCCCCCCGCCCAATAGACCCCCAACCAATAGGGCATCCAGATATTCCAGGAGGAGCCATAAGCCTTGCGTAGCTTGCTCTGAATGTGATATGTACCTGGCTTAGTCGGCGATCCCCGCCGGCCAGTGGAACACTTCCACTCGTATAACAACGTATCGCCATCGTACACATCGCAACGTTGGTGAGAAATACTAACCTCCACGCGCTTGCCACCGCCGCGCAATTGCGCTATCTTCGGCTTGGGAATGATTAACCTACGCCCTACGAATATCAGGGAGGGGGAACTCAAACGATTCGCCCGTGCTAGCGAGGCCACCGGAACGCCGAAACGCTGAGCGATGCTGGCCAAGGTATCCCCAGGACGCACGATGTACGTCCCCGAGATGGGTTGGGGTTGAGGCTGAGCGGTAGGTTCCGGCGTCACCTGCCCGGCCGATGGGGCTTGTCCTGGGATCGTCAGCCTCTGCCCGACATGCAGGATGTCGTCGACACCGATCCCGGAAGCCCGTGCAATATCCTGCGGCGTAACCCCATACTGTTCCGCGATGCTCGAAAGCGTCTCACCCGGTTGGACAATGTGGACACCCGGGGCGTTAGGAGTGGCGGCGCTGCCAGAAGCGCCCGGCTTAGGAATGCGCAACTTCTGCCCAACGTAGATGGCATTCGGGTTCTGCAAGTGATTGGCCTGCACAATGTCCTCCACCGCTACACCGTACTGCTGGGCGATCGTGGAAAGCGTCTCACCAGATCGGACGATATGGATGGTCTCCTGCGCCAGGGGCAAAGCACGGGTCTCCTCCACAAACACAAGCCCTGAGAACAGGACGAGGAGGCCCATCAGACACACCGCATGTACAAACCGCATGGCGTTCCCCTTCCCCATTGGTATCATCCCCACACATACTCTAATCGAGGTATATAGCTATGTCAACCCATCCGACCCACCCAGACACCAAGGCGTGGCACTGGAAGACAACACGTCGACGAATGCTGCTTGATAGGCAGCCCTGGCTGACCCTGTGGGAGGAAGACGTCGTCCTCCCCAACGGATACCGGATTGAAGGCTACTTGCTGGAAAAGGCTCGCGCGTACGCTATGGTGTTCGCCATCACGACGGACGGGTTTGTGCCCATTGTGCAGCAGTACAAACACGGGCTACGTCAGGTAGTATACGACCTACCGGCCGGTTACCTGGATAATGAGCACGAGGACCCTCTCATATGTGCGCAGCGTGAGCTGTTGGAGGAAACCGGCCTCCGCGGCGGTGAGTGGCACCACCTCGCCAGCCCCACAGTGGACAGCAACCGTGGCACCACACGGGCACACCTATTCCTGGCTACCGGCGTCACCGGAGACGGGACGCAACATCTCGACCCCACGGAGCATCTCACCGTTCACCTACTGCCGGTCAACGCGGTGGTCGCTATGGCACGTCGGGGCGAGATCAACAGCCTGGCCAGTGTAGCCAACATCTTCATGGCTCTAGACGCCCTACACGGCGAATAGCCCATCGGTCACGAGTGGGCGGGGTAGTTACGGATACCTGCAAGCGCAGAATCAGTTGACGATCATCCAGGTCAATGCTATCATGCCGCGCGGGCGCGCATCAGGCGCCCAGTATGCTTGTCATACAGCCATCACAAGACGTGAAACGAACAGATGCAGGACTAGGGTATCATGAACACACTAACTAGGCTGCTCTCTTACCTAAGGCCTCACCGCAAACGCCTTATCATCACGTACATTTGCCTTACAACCGTCACAGGATTGAACCTGATCGTCCCCTGGCTAATCAAGCAGGTCATCGACATTGGCCTTACCAGGGGAGAGCACAAGTTTCTGATCCAGGCAGCGCTGATCGTTGTCGGCATCAGCCTGGTGAGGTCGCTCTTCTCCTTCGGACAACGCTATGGGGTACAGGCGCTCTCCCAACTCGTTGCCTATGACATCCGCAACCAGTTATACGATCATATTCAACAACTCGGGTTCTCCTATCACACCCACGCCCAGACAGGCCAGTTGATGTCCCGCACGGCAGAGGATGTCAACGCCGTACAGCGGTTCGTCGGTATGGGCCTCCTGGACTCGCTGAACATGCTGCTCCTGCTGGTCAGCATCATCATCATCCTGCTCAGGATGAACTGGCGACTGGCAGGGATCGCGCTGATCCCCATTCCCTTCCTGGCCCTTTTCGTGCTTTACTTCGCCCGTCCTATGCGGCCACTGTGGCGACAAGTTCACCAACAGTACGCGGAGGTCAGCAGCGTCCTGCAGGAGAACCTCACCGGAGCTCAGGTCGTGCGAGCTTTCGCTCGCGAGCCATACGAGATCGGGAAGTTCGACGAGGTGAACTGGGAATATATGCGCACGCGGCTGCGGGCGATCCGATTTTGGGGGATCAATTTCCCCTTCATGATGTTCCTGATCTCGCTCAGCACGGCCCTCATCCTCTGGTTCGGAGGCCCCATGGTCGTGCATGGAGGCGTGACGTTGGGCACCCTGGTTGCTATCAACGGGTACGTCCTCATGCTGGCCATGCCAGTCCAGCGCCTCGGTTACATCGTCAACCTGACGGCAGAGGCATTGGCAGCCGGCGACCGGATCTTCGAGGTGCTGGACGCCCAGCCGGAGATAGCGGACGCTCCGGATGCCATCGAGCTGCCCCCCGTAAAGGGACATGTGCGTTTTGAACACGTGTACTTCCGGTATCCGGATGACGCGCGTCCGGCACTGGAGGACATCGATTTCCACGCACGGCCGGGCGAGATCATCGCCCTGGTGGGACACACAGGATCGGGCAAGAGTACGCTCATCAATCTGATCCCGCGCTTCTACGACGTGACAGCTGGCCGCATCACCATCGACGGCTATGACGTCCGAAAGGTCACACTCCGTTCGCTACGCCGCCAGATCGGGGTCGTGCTACAAGATACGTTGCTCTTCGCCACCACCATCCGGGAGAACATCGCTTACGGCCGCCCCGACGCGACGGAGGAGGAGATCATCGCCGCGGCAAAGGCCGCTTACGCACACGAGTTCATCATGTCCTTCCCCAAGGGATACGATACGGAGGTTGGAGAGCGCGGCATCACGCTCTCTGGCGGGCAACGGCAACGGATCGCCATCGCTCGCGCCCTGCTCATCGACCCGCGCATCCTCATCCTGGACGATTCCACATCCAGCGTGGATACGGAGACTGAGTACAAGATCCAGCAGGCGCTGGCGACCCTGATGGAGGGACGGACCTCGTTCGTGATCGCGCAGCGGCTGACGACGGTGAAGAACGCCGACCTGATCCTGGTGTTGGACCACGGCCGCATCGTCCAGCGCGGCGCTCATGAGGAGTTGCTGCGTGAGCCCGGGCCTTACCGGGAGATCTACGATCTCCAGCTGCGCGACCAAGAGGAGGCGGCGGCAGCTATCGCTCGCACGGCGCAACTCGCCGAAGGAGGAGAGCGATGAACACAGTGAAGAGATGGCTAAAGCACCTGTTTGCGTCGAAGGAGGCTGAAGAGCTAGACTTTGAACTCCCGGAGACGCTACAGCACAAGAGCTATGACAGCCGAATCGCACGCCGTCTGCTCGGCTATATCAGGCCCTATTGGCGACAGATGGCACTTGCCCTCGTGCTGATGGGCCTGGTAACCGGGGCAGCTCTGACGGGTCCCTACCTGATCAAGATGGCTCTGGATAACGCGATCGATCAGGGAAATCTTCACCTCCTGCGGTGGCTGGTAGCCGCCTTCGTTGGAGTGAACATAGTGGCCTGGCTTGCCCGCGCCGCTCAGGTATCCGTCGTCGTGGAAGCCGGGCAGATGATCATTTACCAGATCCGCAAGGAGCTCTTCGAGCACCTCCAGCGCCAATCGCTCGGGTTCTTCGACCGGGCCGACGTGGGCGTGCTCATGTCACGGGTGACATCCGATGTAGGCCGACTGCAGGACCTCGTAACGTGGGCCATCGTCGGGACGGCCGCCGATCTGTTCACATTGGTGGGCATCGTCATCGCTATGGTCTCGCTCAACGCGTACCTGTCGATGATCACCTTCACCGTACTGCCGATCATGTTCCTGATCACAGCCATCTGGCGGGTGCGTGCACGCGATAACTGGCGGCGAGTTCGATATTACAACGGCCGCCTACTGGGATATCTAGAGGAGAACATCCACGGCGTGCGCGTCGTGCAAGCCTTCACCCGGGAGGCCCTGAACCTGAAGCAGTTCGTGGAGGAGGTCAACAGGAACTACCTGCACGCGCAGCTCAAAGCAGCGAAGCTCTCCGCCATCTTCTTCCCCAGTATCGACTTCCTGGGATCGACGGCCATCGCTCTGGCCATTGGCTTCGGCGGCTCGGCCGTGCTGGGCAAACAGGTTACACCCGGCGTGCTCGTCGCTTTCATTATGTACATTGATCGCTTCTTCAACCCCATCCGAGATCTGGCGCAGCGCTACAACACGCTGCAGTTGGCAATGGCCGCTGGCGAGCGCATCTTCAACCTGCTCGATCGCCCGCCCGACATCCAGAACAAACCAGGCGCCATCGAGCTGCCCCCCATCAAGGGCGAAGTGATCTTCGACCACGTGCACTTTGCCTACGAGGAAGGCGTGCCCGTTTTGCAGGACATCAACTTACACGTGAAGCCGGGCCAGATGGTGGCCTTCGTCGGCGCCACAGGTGCGGGGAAGAGCAGCCTGGCCCTGCTGCTGGGGCGTTTCTACGAGGTCAGCTCGGGACGGATCCTCATCGATGGCTACGATAT
>JAGHDS010000330.1 GCA_021159845.1 Anaerolineae bacterium | reverse complement strand
GTAGTACCTTCTATCACCAAAGCTTTGCCGTTGACGACCTGATAGGGAAGTACAATGCGGCCGTTAACCAGAGCCAGCCGTTTCGATTGTGTTTGCATAGGACTTTTGCCTCCCTGAACTGCGGTAAAGTGGTAAGTATGGATATAAAGAGGATGGCCCCAAGACGCGATGGAGTCGTCCTTCCCTCTTTGGCGACGTTGAATGGTCCCTCAGCAGCCGATGTTGGGCGTCATCATCATAGCGCAATGGGGACGCGTCCGCAAGCTGGCGCGCCGTACCGTATCTGGGAGAACGGTGAATGGAACCACTACGCGCTGTTTGCTCTGGCCCCAGTCGCGGCCGATTTGCTCCTACGTGAACTTTATGCTATATTCACCTCGCTCGCTGGTGGGCACTGGTTCACGTATGCCGGTGCCTGATCCCTGTGAATCGTCGCGGGGGTGGCTTTCTGCTCTCGGCCGTGTGCCTCATGGTATGCTTGACCGAGGGCATATCCCATAGAAAGGAGGAAAAGGCGAGCGTGCGCGAATACGAGTTGGCTTTCATTCTACACCCTCGGCTTGATGATGATGGCGTGGCTGCTGCTGTGGAGCAGGTCAGCGGTTGGGTTGTCTCCAATGGGGGGGAGGTGCTAGAGACCAATCCCTGGGGACGACGCAAGCTGGCCTATCCAATTGAAAAGCAATGGGAAGGATACTACGTCATTCAGCGGTTACGTCTACCCCCTACAGCTGTCTCCGAGTTGGAACGCAATCTCAGGCTTAGTGATGATATCATGCGATATCTCATCATCCGTCCGGGAGCCTAATGGTAGGTGGTTTGTCGCGGTCCGTCCGGTGGGGGCGGCCTTGGACAGTCAGGCAGGAAATGGAGCGGTGGTCATGGCACGTGGGCTGAATAAGGTTATCATTATCGGTAACTTGGGACGTGATCCGGAGATGCGGTACACGCCGAGTGGAAAGCCGGTTACCTCGTTCAGTGTGGCTACGAGCCGAAGCTGGGTCACGGCCGATGGTGAGCGGAAGGATGCGACCGAGTGGTTCAACGTGGTGGCCTGGGGTAACCTGGCGGAGATATGTAATCAGTATCTCCGTAAGGGGTCTCGGGTTTACGTCGAAGGACACCTGCAGACCCGAAGCTGGGATGATGAGCAGGGTCAGAGGCATTATCGTACAGAACTGGTCGCGAACGAGATGATCATGCTGGACAGCAGGGCCCCGGACGTCGACCTCGGCGGGGAGACGGGGGAACCAGGCTATTAAGTAGAGTCGCGAAGGATCACCAGGACGTCAGGTATGGGGGCTTCGCAGAGAGACTCTTGAGAGAAGGCGGCGGGTTCGTCGTATGCATTGAGGAGGATAACGTTGGCCGAAGCAGAAGAACGTGCGGAACGTGTTGAGGAAAGTAGGGAAGAACCACAGGCGCCGCAGCGGAGGGTTCGGCCGCAGAGCGCTCAGCGTCGCGGTGGCCGTTCGGGCCGTCGCTTCGGGCGGCGGCGGCGGGTATGTGCCTTTTGCGTGGACCATGTCACGTACATCGACTATAAGCAGGTAGATGTCCTGAGTCGTTATATCAGTGAACGAGGGCAGATACGGCCGCGTCGTAAGACGAGGTTGTGTTCCAAACATCAGCGTGCCCTGGCCGTGGCAATAAAGCGGGCGCGTCATATGGCGCTCCTGCCGTTCACTGGTGAGCATGTCCGCTTGGCGGCTAAGCATCAGAGCCAGTAGGGTATGCCCGACGTGGCCCGTGGGGGAGTGGAGTGAATTTAGGGCATAGGGCATCGCAGCCCTATGCCTTTTGTTTGTTACTATGGAACAGAGGTTGTGTAAGGGGGCGGTGGTTGCTTTATGGGGAAGAAGCGCAAGAAGAAACCGACCGAATTAACACGGAAGCAGGTCGCGGTCAACCGGCGTCAGCGGGAACAGTCGCGTCGGGTGATCCTCTTTACGGGTGTGGTGATCACTCTGGTGGTGCTTGTGATCGCGGCCGGGCTGGCGGATTTGTATATTATCAAGCCGAACTCGGCGATCGCGCGCGTGGGCGATGTCACGATTCGTACCAAGGACTTCCAACGCCGTGTTCGGTTCCAGCGCCAGAACCTGGAGAATCAGCTTGTACAGTTCCGCCAGTTGGATGCTCAATTCCGTACTGAGAGCGGCCAATCCCTGTTCGCCAGCCAGATCAATCAGATCGAGGCTTTGCTCAAGAACCAGGAGATGTTAAGCCGCCAGGTGCTGGATCGGATGATCGACGAGGATGTGATTCGCCAAATCGCCGCTCAGCGCAATATCACCGTTTCCCCGGAGGAAATCGAGGACGATCTGCGGTCCCAGGTGGCCCATTGGCATGGGGGTGTGACGGCCTCTGAGGCAACGGCGACGGCTCAGGCCGCCGCCGAGGCGACCGCGACTGCCGCGTCTTGGACACCCACGCCGACTCCTACGCAGGCTCCGTCTGGAGATAAACCGATACCTACACCATCTCCCCAACCTACGCCCACGCTGCATATTCTGACCGACGAGGAGTATCAGCAAGGGTTGGCGGACCTGGAGAAGATGCTCAAGGACTCGGCCGATATGACGCTGGACGATTATCGTCAGATCATCGCCGTCCAGCTTTTGGAGAAGAAGCTACGGGAACAGGTGGCTAAGGAGGTTCCCACAACGGAGGAGCAGGTTCACGTCCGGCATATCCTGATTGCGATCCGAACCCCGGCGCCGACGCCTACCCCGACGGAGACCCCTACGCCGCTGCCGGAAGGAGCTCAGGCGCCCACTCCTACGCCGACACCGCAGGAACTGACCCCCACGCCCACGCCGACCCTGGAGCCGCGCACGGATGAGGAGGCATTGGCCCTGGCTAAGGAGCTGGTCGAGCGCCTGCGAGCAGGGGAGGACTTCGCTAAGTTGGCCAAGGAATATTCGGACGATCCCGGTAGCAGGGATAATGGTGGGGATCTCGGCTGGTTCGGGCGGGGGCGCGTGGTGCCGGAGTTCGAGAAGGCGGCCTTCTCCCTTAAGCCGGGCGAGATCAGCGATCCGGTGAAGACGATGTTCGGGTACCACATCATCCAGGTCCTGGAGAAGGACCCGCATCATCCGATTTCCCCGGCCGAGCTGGATCAGAAGAAGGCCGAGGCCTATCAGAAACTGCTTGCGGACCAAAAGGCGGCGATGAAGATCGAGCGCTTCTGGTCTGCGGATAAGATACCGCCTACGCCGACTCTTTCCCTCGCCCGGTGATGGGGTGTTGTGAATCAGATGCCGGGGATCTCGAAGATCCCCGGCATCTTCGCGTCTGCTGGGGTCACTCCTTGCTGGGATGTTGGAAGACGGCGATAGCCTCCTCGGGCGCCTCGATCTCCTGGAACCAGACGATTAGCTTATTGTGCAAGTCGTCGGCGATGTCGGCGTGTTGGGCGATCACATTCGTCTCAGCGTAAGGATCGGCCTCCAAGTCGTACAGCTCGCGGCTCCCCTCTGCCCCGATGGGGACGTAAGCCCACTTCTCAGTGTAAACGACGGGCGTAAGGCTCTCGGCCGGTATGGCGCCTTCCTCTAGCCGCAGGAACGATCCGGTGATCACGTAATCATGCAGAGGGGGTTGCGGTTCCCCGCGCAGCATGGGCGCGAAGGATTGTCCGTGGAATGGCTGTGTCGGCGTGACCTCGATGCCGGCCAGATCGAGCAGCGTGGGCAGGATGTCCGCTGGCTGTAGTAGCGCATCGACGGTGCGCCCGCCCTCAAGCCCCGGTGCGGCGATCATGAACGGGATGTGTGCGATCTCCGGGTAGATCGGCCAGAATCGCTCATCGCCGGGATTGATGTTGGATTTCCCCGTCCGGTTGTGCTCGCCCAGGCTGATGCCGTGATCGGAGGTGAAGATCACGATCGAGTTATCCCACAGGTTCAGGTCGTCGATCTTCTGAAACACCCGGCCTACCCAACGATCGACCAGCTCTGCCTCCGCGCAGTAGTGGGCGCGCAGGTTCCTCAGCTCCTCGGGAGTCAGATCGCTGGCCTTGCCGTAGTTAGGATGGATCATGGGGATGCCCTGGTAGTCCGGATCGTAATGCTTCACCATGTACTCGGGTGGATCCCAGGGCTCGTGGGGGTCGAAGAAGTCCACCCAGAGGAAAAATGGATGGTAACGGTAGTTCTCCTCGAGCCATTCCACCGTCAGTTCCGCCGTGCGTGGGGGAAAACGGTCGATCTCCCGGTACCAGTGGCGGTTCACCCAGCGCGCCAGATCGGGAAGGTTGTTCCCCTGGAAATGTCTGCCGAATCGTGTTTTCTCCGGCGGCATCACATGCTCGATGGGATAATTCATGCGCAGGAAATAGGTGTCCCCTTCCTGGCCTCGGATCACATGTGCGCCGTCGAAGCCGACGTTGAAGCTGGCGCGGAAGAGGTGCGGGCAGTCGCACAGGAGCTGGGAGACATACCCTGCCGGGCGTAGAAGTTCCGGAATGTGATTCGGGCTGCTCAGCCGTCGGTCCTGCCAGGGATACCAGGGCCAGCCATATCGGCCGGTGGTCAAGTCCGTCCTATGGGGAATGGTCGGGAAACTACCCGTGTATAGATTAGACAGACTGACGGCCCGCTCGGCGAAGCGGTCCAGGGCGGGGGTCCGCACCGGCATAGCGGCCCGGTCGAACAGGTTATCGTAGCGGAACGTGTCGGAGATGATCAGGATGATGTTCATGGTTCCCTCCTGAGTATAGATGCCTCAATCGAACTGCATGAACCGGATGACCGTCTGTAGGAACTCCCGGACGGACGGTCGATAAGGGTGGATCCACCGCTTGATTGCGTATCCCTTCCAAAGCTTGTACACAAGCCAGTAGATGGGGTTCCGTGGAAGCTGGATCAGGACCCGCAGGGCCCGGCGCACCCGTGGGAAGGCGACGGCTACGGCGAATAGCTTAACCAGGTTCTCCGTCATCCGGCGGTGTCGCGGGCTGGGGAACCGGAGGATGGATCGATCCCAGGCGGATGTGCTGATCTCGTCCACGTCCCCTTCCAGCAAACCCTCTCTGCGGGCGAACTCGCCTAGCTCGGTGCGCGGATATGGCTGGTAGAGGAAAGCGTTGGCGTATTGTGCCCGACAGGCGATATTCAGCTCTAGCGTCTTGAAATCGTCCTCCAGCGTGCCGGTGGGCAACCCCAGCATGTTCGTCGTGATAAGGGCGATACCCGCTTCGTGGATGAGATCGGCAGCGCCGACGAGTTGCTCCCGCGAGAGCCCCCGCTTGAGCAGAGCGTTGCGCAGCCGATCATCTCCCGTTTCAACGCCCATACCGACGCTGGCACAGCCGGCCGACTTGAGGAGGGCGATCAGCTCTCTGTCCACCAGGTTAGCGCGCACGTTGCAGAAGAAGGGCAACCCGATTCGCCGTGGGTACTCCGCAGCGAACTCCTCTAGCCACGCGCGCGGTACGATGAACAGGTCGTCCATGAAGACGGCGAAGGCCAGTGGGTATCGGCTTCGGACCTGTTCGATCTCCTCCAGCACGTGTGGAACGCTTCGGCGGCGCACCCTGCGCCATCGCGGGCCGTAGATCTCCGTCATGGCCTGGTTGAAACAGAAGGTGCACTGATAGGGGCATCCCCGGCCGGTGATGAAGTGCTTTAGCCCGCTCTCGCGCGTGAACCGGTCCTGCTCGTATACCAGCGCGCGATCGGGCGTGGGAAGCTCGTCCAGGTCAGCGATTAAGGGACGCACCGGATTTCGGTGGACCCGTCCATCTTGCTTGACCCACAGGTTAGGCAACTCATGGAACGACTTGCCTTCGGCGAGAGCGTTAGCCAGGTCGAGCAAGGCGCCTTCTCCCTCGCCGATACAGACGATGTCCACCCCTTCCTCGTAGATGAGCTCGGGAAAGAACGTTGGGTGAGGGCCGCCGAATACGCTAAGCGCGTCAGTCTCCTCCTTTAGTCGGGCGTTTAAGGCCAGGTACTCGCGCTGACTCCCCGTGAACACGCTGTATGCCAGGATGTGCGGCTTGAATTCCCGGATCACGGTCACAGGGTTCTCATATGAGACTGCTGTGAGCCTCACCTCGTGGCCAGCAGCCTTGAGCACGGCCGCCAATTGCATGATCCCTTGCGGCTCGTAGTCGATCTGCCGCAGTACGAATAGCACTCGTGTCCCCTCGGTCATAGCGCCCTCCTCTCTCGTGCGTGTGGGAAGGGATCAGGGGAGAGTGGTAGCTTGATAACTGCGGTGGATTACGCTGGCAGTGTATCGCCATCAGGCTCTCTGGGCAAATTATTATGTGACTCGCGCGCGAACATCGCGACGCGGCCTTCGGCCTCGCAAACCATTTTTGCTCTCCTCCTTGGGAGGGATGCTCGTCGTCTGTGCTATAATCCGGGAGCGATGGCAATGTGGATGATGGGATCGGGGAGGCAGGATTCGATGAAGGCGTATTTGAATTACATCGGCGGTGAGTGGCGTCCGTCGAGGGGCGGCGCGACGTTTGAGGATCGGAATCCAGCGGATTGGGACGACGTCATCGGGACGTTTCCTTTGTCGACGCGTCAGGATGCCGTCGAGGCGTTGTCGGCGGCGAGGGCTGCTCAGCCCGGGTGGGCAGCTATGTCCCCAGTGCAACGGGGGGAGATCTTGCTGCGGGCTGGGCTGATCATGGAGAGCCGGCTGGATGATCTGGCGCGCACCCTCACTCGCGAGGAGGGGAAGACGCTGCGGGAGGCTACCGGCGAGGTAAGGCGGGCGGTTGAGATCTTCAAATTCTTCGCCGGGGAGGGTCGGCGGCTGACCGGTGCGGTGTTCCCATCGGATCGGCCCGGTAGCTTTGATATGACCCGACGTGAGCCATTGGGTGTCGTGACGATCATCACGCCCTGGAATTTCCCGGTAGCGATCCCAGCGTGGAAGATGGCACCTGCGTTAGTGGCGGGGAACGCCGTCGTCTTCAAGCCTGCGTCTCTTAGCCCACTCATTGGCCTGGAGATCGTGCGGGCGTTGGAGGAGGCCGGGCTGCCTGATGGTGTGGTGAACCTCGTCACGGGCTCCGGTGGCGTGGTTGGGGATGAGCTGACGGGGAACGAGATGGTGGACGCGATCTCCTTCACCGGATCGTATGAAGTCGGGTATGGCATCTATCAGCGTGCTGCCCCGCGCATGGTGCGCATTCAGACAGAAATGGGAGGGAAGAACCCACTGGTCGTCCTGGCTGATGCCGACCTGGACCTGGCCGTGCAGCTTGCTGTCATCGGCGGTTATGGGGGGACCGGGCAATCATGCACTGCCACCAGCCGGATCATCGTGGAGGAACCGATCTTGGAGGCGTTTACTCAGCGGCTGAAGGAGCGGGCGGAGAGTTTGCGCGTGGGCAACGGGCTGGATCCAGATGTGGAGATGGGGCCGGCCGTCAGCGAGGAGCAACTTCGGATCGACCTGGATTACATCGAGATAGGAAAGCGGGAGGGCGCCAGGCTGATCGCTGGTGGCGACGTGATCGAGGGGATGAATGGCTATTTCATTCGGCCCACCTTGTTCGCCGATGTGCGGCCCGACATGCGCATTGCCCAGGAGGAGATCTTTGGGCCGGTCATCGGCATCATCCCCGTGCGGGACTTCGGGGAGGCGGTCGCCGTGGCGAACCAGGTGCAGTATGGCCTATCGGCCTCGATTTGCACAAACGATATGAGGCGGGCTTTTCAGTTCGCCGAGCAGGTCGAGGCGGGGGTGGTGAAGATCAATCAGCCGACCACGGGGTTGGATCTGCATGTGCCTTTTGGTGGATTCAAGCGTTCCAGCTCCGGTACGTTCAAGGAACAGGGGCGAATTGCCCTGGACTTTTACACCCGGTTGAAGACGGTGTACGTGGGCTACGCTCCGTAGCGTCGCCGGGAAGTAGGAATCGGAAAGAAGGCCCGGCTTCCTCGAAAAGCCAGGCCTTTGCGCGTTGCTGTCTCATGGGCCATCCGAGTGATTCCCTTAGCGCCGCGTCCCAGGTTGTAATTGTTTACCGCTCTTCTAATTGCGGTTGAACGGCTACCACTCGTTTGTTATTTGCCTTGTGGGTCTTTCTGCACTACGATTCAGTGAACTCAATGTCTTGGAGGGGGCTCATGCGTACATTTCATGGCGTGTGGCCGGCGTTGGTGACGCCATCCGGCCCGGATGGATCGGTCAATGAGTCAGCGTTGCGGGACCTGGTGGAGTATCTGCTAGGTAAACGCGTGGACGGCCTCTTCGTCTGTGGTACGACCGGAGAGGGCATTTTTATGTCTGCAGACGATCGCAGGCGGACGGTGGAGATCGTCCTGGACCAGGTGCGGGGCCGGGTGCCGATTATCGTGCATGTGGGAAGCGTTTCGGCGGACGACGCGGCCGCTTTGGCCCGACATGCTCGCGATGCCGGCGCTGCCGCGGCGAGCAGCATCATCCCACCCTTGTATGACGATATCGCCAGCGTCTACGCGTACTTCGCAAAGGTCGCGGGGGCGGTCCCCGATCTCCCCTTCCTGGGATATATCTTCGGCGGGCCAACGGACGCTGTGTCGTTGCTACGGGAGCTGATACGCATCCCGAACCTCGCCGGGGCGAAGTATACGGGACCGAACATGTATGAGTTCCGACAGATCGTCACCATGCGTGATCATGATTGGACTGTGTTCTCGGGTATGGATGAGGAGTGTTTGTTTGCTATCATGATGGGGTCTAGTGGCAATATCGGCTCCACGCTCAACGTCATACCCGGGGTGTATCGGGAGATCCGCAGCAGCTATGAGGCAGGGGATGTGGCGCGTAGCCTGGATTTGCAGCTCAAGGCGAATGAGGTCACTCGTGTGATGTTTAAGTTCGGCTTCCCAGGCGCGCTCCGGGAAGCGTTGCGCATGATTGGGATCGATTGTGGCGAGCCACGGCTGCCGGGCCTGGCTCTGCCTGAGGAGAAGCGGGAGGCCCTGCAGGAGGAACTGGAGGAGGTCGGCTTCCGGGATTTGGCGGTGATGTGATTTCTAGCCTTCGGGCTGGGGATGTCGGGTGACGATCAGGGCGACCATGCTGGCGAGTAGCGTCGCCAGTTCGATGGCCAGCCCTGTCCACCACAGCCAGGGACGGAAGGTCAGCGTGACCGTGTGTTGCCCGGCTGGGAGCGGGATCGCCTGGAAGGCATAGTTGGCTCGCAAGATCGGCAGTTGCTTGCCGGTCTCCAGCTTTGCCTGCCAGCCGGGATACCATGTCTGGCTGACCACGAGGTACCCTGGGGCGGCGAGTTCCGCTGTGATGCGTACGCGGTTGGGCCCATCTAGCTGCCACGTCGCTGGTGTAGGGCTTATCGGTGCGTTGGCTGGCGGTTGGTTCCCCTCGATCACTACCTGGCGTCCTGGGTCGAACCCGGGAGCGTGTATGGCGTCCCACGCGGCCGTGTGGGATGTCACCGCGATGGCCTGATACACAACTTGCGCTCGGGGCAAAGCCGATCGGTTCCGATAGGCGTTTAGCTCCGGGTCGCCGTCGAAGGCCAACTCGAACTTGTTCCAGTCGAGCGTTACATCCTTGCGGGCGATCACGAATCCGGTGTTCAGGAAGTCGTACAGGCGACTGGATCGGCTCCCCATTCCTTCCCAGTACTGCGCGTAGTCCCTCAGCGTGAGCGGGTTCACTACGCCCCACACGTCGTCCAGTCCGTAGATCAGCGCCGCGCTGGGTTGCCAAAGGGTCTCGATTCCCGTCCGGGCGTCGATTCGGGTCGGTCCAGGCTGTGCGCGCAGGAATTGTACTAACGCCGGGTGATCGAACCCGTGGGTGGGCTCTTGCGCGCTGAGATCATTGTAGGCGCCGCTTCCCAGGTCTAGCAGGATGATCACTACGGCGACCCAAGCCAGCGTGTTGCGTCGGGCGAGGTTAGTCCGCCAGGCGTCCAACCAGAGTGCCGAGGCCACCGCGAAGATCAGGCTGAGCACCGCGGAGATCAGGGCGACCGCGATGTGAAGCGTGGTGCTCGGATCGGCGTCCTGCCGGGTGATGAGCGCCAGGTAGAGCCCGAGGGTCACGAGCCCCAATGTCCCCGCTATGGCCCACGTGCCTCGCCGCACGGAGCGTACTCGTTCTCGAGCGACGTGTCCTTCGCGTAGCGCAACATCCAATCCCAGGGCGGCCAAGGCGGCTACGGCCAGGTCGGTGATGAGCACCATCCGGGCGGGCGCCCGGAGCTGGGATAGCCCGGGCACGATCCAGGTCATCCAGCCGTGGGGGAGCGCGTAGATCCCCAGGGCGATGAGCAGGGAGCCGACGGCAAGGCCGGCCAGTCGCCAAATGGCCCGGTCTCTGCGTACGAAGACGGCCAGGGCTGCCAGCATGAGCGGTAGGATGCCCAGGTAGCCGATCTCAACCCGGTCCCAAGGTCCCCAGTGAAATTGCGGTCCCCGGCCGAAGAAGCCCGGGATGATCCAACCGATGAGTTGTGCGGGGCTGAGCGAGTAGCCCACGGTTTGCGTGTAGTCCCATGTGGCCCGAGCGGTGTGCTGGGTGAGCTGCCAGGCGGGGAGCAGCACCGGCGCGGCGATCAGGCCGCTGATGATGGCCGTCCCTCCCAGCCGGACGATGGCAGTCAGCCCCTTGTGGGTATCCCACCGAGGCATCAGGAGGAGGAGAATCGCCGTATCCAGTGCCAGAGCCAGCCCGATGAAGAGCGACATCTGCGGGTGGCCGGCCAGCGTGCCGATCCCCAAGAGCAGCCCGGAGATGATCGTCCACCGCCAGGAGGAGCGCGCCTCGCTGCGTCGGAAGGCCCATAGCGTCCACGGCAGCCAGCTTCCGACGGCGATCAGGTTCAGGTTGCCGAAGTGAACGAGCATGGGGTCGGAAAAAGTGACGGCCAGGGCGCCTGCTAACGCGGCCCATCGGCTTAACCTTCGGTTCCTGGGGAGTTCCCTGAACAGGAAGTAAGCGCCTGTTCCCATCCACCAGAAATGGAAAAGGCTCAGTCCCTCCATTGTCCGGTAGGTGATGTGAGGTAGGAGCAAGAAGGTGAGCAGGTTAATCGGGTAGAGGAGGCCGTTCTGAGGGTCGGCAATGAAGGGTGTCCCCCCGTACAGGTGCGGGTTCCACAATGGGAGATGGCCGGACCGCAGCGTTTGGGCGGCGAATCGGTACATCGGGTACAGAAACGAGGCCAAATCGCCGCCATCGGCGGGCATATAGGCTTGCCCGGAGACCACTCGCCAGAAGAACCCCAGCACGGCCAGCGCGATGGCGCCGACCGCGGCGACGTCCCATCGGGTGCCGGGTGGGGTGTGCCCGTGCTGTTCCATCCAATGGACGAGGGCCCATAGCACTAGCCATATGCCGATGAGGGTAAGCGGGGTCATGAGGCTCTCCGTGTCTGCGTACGAATTGTGGGCGGGTCTTGCAGCCAAGCTCCTTGGAGATGCAACCGATTGCATTATACCGTGCGAGGGGCGATTTTGCCAGTGTTGGGGCGCATGGTATACTCGAGCGTGCTTGACACGCATGATTGGATAATACGCGGTGGCTCTCACGCGCCGTGGATGGCCGTTCGACGAGTCGACCAGCGAGGAAGTGCTGCGGCGACGGAGTGGATGGGGGATTCTCCGTCGTTTTGTCCGTTACCTGTCCTCGGGTGAGGGGCATATGTTCCCTCAGTTCCCGTGGTGTGTGTAGGCATGAGGGGTGAGATATGAAGGTCGTCACTGTAGAGGAGATGCGTCGGATCGAGCGGGAGACGGATGCTCGTGGCGTCTCCTATGCTCAGATGATGGAGAATGCCGGCCGTTCGGTGGCCGAGGTCGTGCGGGATGAGATAGCCTGGAGTGATTCCGATCTCGTTCTGGTGCTGTGCGGCCCTGGAAACAATGGGGGGGATGGCCTGGTAGCGGCGCGGAATCTGGCGCAGTGGGGGCATACCGTGCGTGCCTACTGCGTCAAGCGCAAGGCCGAGGGCGACGAAAACCGCGTTCGAGCGATCGAGGCGGGTGTTGAGCTGCTTGATGAAGCGACGGATGCGGACCATGCCCGTTTGCGTGCCTGGCTGAACGAGGCAGGTATCGTCGTGGATGCCTTGTTGGGCACGGGGGTTACGGCGCCGGTGCGTGAGCCCATCAAGTCGGTGATGGAGCTTGCGCGCGAGGTTGTGCAAGAGCGTCAGAGTGTGGACGAGGCGGATGCCAGCGGGGATGGGGAATGGGGACCCAAGCTTGCCTTTGTTATCCCCGCGTCACCTGATGCGAGCGGTGTGTCGTTTCCACCGGGGCCCGTCGTTGTGGCGGTCGACTGTCCCAGCGGCCTGAACTGTGACACGGGGGCGATCGACGAGGCCGCGCTCGTGGCTGACATCACCGTGACTTTCGCGTATCCAAAGGTGGGACATTTCCTCTTTCCGGGCGCCAGAGCTGTGGGGCGGCTGCTTGTGGCGGATATTGGTGTCCCGTCGGAGCTGGCTGAAGGTGTGCAGGTTGAGCTGGCAACGCCGGAATCGGTGGCGGTGCTGCTGCCGAGACGGCCGGATGATGCGCATAAGGGCACCTTCGGACGGGCGTTGATCGTGGCAGGTTCGGCGAACTATACCGGCGCCGCGTATCTGGCAGGCGCAGCCGCGACTCGGGTGGGGGCGGGCCTGGTGACGATGGCCGTGCCGCGCATGTTGCACTCCATCCTGGCTGCCGCGCTGCACGAGACCGTGTGGCTGTTGTTGCCGCAGAGCATGGGGGTGATCGCTCCTGATGCGTGCCGGGTGTTGGATGAGCGGGTGGGGAACCACAGCGCGTTGTTGATTGGGCCTGGGCTGAGTCAGGAGAAGGAGGCTGTGCAGTTCGTGCAGGATTTCCTGCTAGGTGGGCGGGCCACGCGGCGCGGGCGAGGGCATTTGGGTTTCCTCCCCGAGAGCGAAGGCGAGCGAGAGGTCGCCAGCCGTCCGAATCTGCCGCCAGCGGTGATTGATGCCGACGCTTTGAATACGTTGGCCAAGACGGATGGCTGGGCGGATCGGCTGCCCCCCGGTTGTGTGTTGACGCCCCATCCTGGGGAGATGGCGCGGCTATGCGGAACGACCGTTCAGGATGTGAACGCTCGGCGGCTGGAAATCGCGCGGGAGCGCGCGGCGGCGTGGGGCCAGGTCATCTTGTTGAAGGGGGCTTATACGATCGTTGCGGCGCCCGACGGGCGGACGGTGATTCTCCCCTTCGCGAATCCCGGGTTGGCGACTGGCGGTACCGGTGACGTCCTGGCGGGTACCATCGTCGGGCTGATGGCGCAGGGGGTGTCGCCCTTTGATGCTGCCGTGCTTGGGGGGTACCTGCACGGCTTGGCGGGCGAGCTGGCGCGTCAGGACCTCGGCGAGGCGGGAATGGTCGCCGGTGACCTGCTTCCGAGGCTGCCGGAGGCTCTGCGTCGCTTGGTTTACTTATGATGTGGCCTTAGGGTAGGGCATGATGCATAAGAAACCCCCGGCATCGTGTAGGAGGCCGGGGGGTTATACATTCGAGTCCTTTCAACGGCGGCGCTGGTTACGCTTGAGCGCCCTCTTCGCCCTCTGTGGGCTCCGCAGTCTCCGAGGAATCTCCCTGTGCGCTTTGGATCTCCTCAGCCTGGCGGCGCGCCTCAGCCAGTATCTCCTCGGCCTGCTTCCGGGCCTCGGCGATGATCTCGCTCGCCCGCTGTTGGGCCTCTGCCAGGCGTTGTTGTGCCTCCTGGACCTTGGGTTCGGCCTCGGCAATGATCTCGTTAGCGCGCTGCTGCGCTTTGCTGAGGATCTCCTCGCGGCGTTCGTTGGCCTCGGCCAGTATCTCCTCGGCGCGCTGACGCGCCTCTTCGCTGAGCTGGTCAGCGCGTTCCTTGAAGTCCTGCCCTCGTTCTACGATCTCCCTGCGCAGCTCGTGGCCGGGGCGAGGAGCCAGGAATAGCGCGGCCACGAAGCCGCCGATGGCACCCATGATGAATCCCCAGAAGAATGATCCTCCACTGCCGTTTCCTCTCTCTTGTTCACTCATAATTCCCCTCCGGAATTTGTCAGCTACTCTTTCTGAATTTCACTTGAGATGCGGTTCGTATCCCTGATAGGGTGCTTGACCGCTACATATCGTGCATGATAAGCCATTGAACACTATATACACCGTATTATATGCCTTAGGCTGCTATGTTGCGGGCCTATGCTTGTCCGTGCGTCTGGTTTGTTGTTCGCAGTCAGCGCCCTCCGTTTGATTCCTCAGGGTGGTCGCGGCCTCGCGTAGCCCGGCGATGTAGCCGGAGGCCTTGGCGATCGGCGAGACGATGTGTTCACCTATGAAAGAAGTCGTGGCTCTCACCGTGTCCGCCGCTTCCTGCCCGGATTCCAGGATCGGGAGTACCTCTTCCCGTAGCATACGCACAAGCTGATATACCTGCCAGATCAGGACGCTCAATAGCACTCCGACAGCCAGCACTTCTATAGCGATGAAGATAATGAACAGGTCGCGCACGATCTGTGCGCGCACCGGGTTGACAGCCAGAGCGTAGATTGCCAATCCGATGAGAACCAGGATGATAGCTATGGCGAGCCCGGCTTGCCATTTACGGATGCCCTGCTTCCCCTCGTTGTTCATGGCAGGCATCACCTCCTGGAATCAATTGTATCACATTTACAGACGACGGGCAATGAAGAGGGTTGCCCATGCGCCTAGTGACGCCTCAACAATGTTAAGCTGCCCGATTTGCAGGATGGAGAAATGCGTCACGTGTCCGCACCATTGTCCAAGGGCAAACCCGAGCCACCCGGCGATAAGAAAGCGGGGAAGGTCACGCAGGGACATGCCCCGCCAGATGTAGAAGATGGTCGCATAGATGCTGGCGAGCAGCATCCCAAGCGCCCACGCGGGTGGTATTGAGGTGTACACAGCTATGTCCTGCCTTCATTGTGGGCCTATAGCACGTCCGGAAGCGACCCCGTCGTTGGTGTGATGATCCCGCCGCCCAGACACACCTTACCCTGGTAGAACACGACCGCTTGTCCCGGTGTGATATCACGTAATGGTCGCTCGAACCGGACGTATGCGCGGTTGTCGGGGAGTGGCCGCACGGTGGCCTTTACCTCTTGTCCCCTGTAGCGGATCTTGGCAGTTACCTGGATTGGCTCTTCTGGCGGTTTGCCAGCGATCCAGTTCACCCGAGCAGCGATCAATTCGTTGCCGCCGAGCTCTGTTGCCGTGCCGACGATGACGGCGTTCGTTTCCACGTCCAGCGCCAATACGTACAGAGGCTCGCTGGCGGCGATGCCCAACCCGCGACGTTGACCGATCGTGTAGAAGGCCAGCCCTTTGTGCTTCCCCAGGACGTTCCCCGCCCGGTCGATGATGGGGCCGGGGCGGGCGATCTCCGGTGCCCATTCGGCCAGGAACCGCCGGTAATCGCCATCGGCCACGAAGCAGAGGTCCTGTGATTCCGGCTTTTCCGCTATGGGTAGGCCCAGTTCGCGTGCTCGCTCCCGGACCTGTGCCTTGGATAGGTGTCCAATGGGAAATTGCACATGGGCCAACTCATGCTGGCCGAGTACATAGAGCACGTAGGTTTGATCCTTGGCCGGGTTAACGGCTCGCAGCAGTTGGTACGTGCCGTCCACGGCACGCCGGATACGGGCGTAATGCCCGGTAGCCAGGGTGTCAGCCCCGATGTTCTGCGCGTAGTCCAAAAGCCAACCGAAGCGGACGTAGCGGTTACAATAGAGACATGGGTTAGGCGTTGCGCCACCCATATAGCCGGCGATGAAACGATCGACGACCTCTCGTTTGAATAGACGTTTGACATCGAGTATATGGAACGGGATATTGAGGATCTCCGCGACGCGGTGGGCTTCCGCCACGGCCTCGTCTGTGCAACAGCGATTGGCGCTGAGGTGCCCTGGTCGTGCCTCTGACCACAGCCGCAGCATGACGCCGATCACCTCGTGCCCCGCTTCCGTCAGCAGGGCGGCGGCGACGGAGCTGTCCACTCCACCGCTCATGGCGATTACGACTCGCTTTCGGTTCATTTTCCGTTTATCCAGGTTATCCGGGGGAAACCGGGCTGTAAGGCTCTTTATGTCTGCTGACTGGGCATTCTATCATCCGCCTTGTGTTGCGTCAAACATGATGCGTCTGTGGC
>JAGHDS010000126.1 GCA_021159845.1 Anaerolineae bacterium | reverse complement strand
GCCGAGGAGATGTCCGCTCAATCGGAGGAGGTTGCGGCGGCTGCTCAGAACCTGGAGGATGTGGCTGCGCAACTGGAGGCGGTGATCGCTCAGTTCGTCCTTGAAGCCGGAGCCTCCCGTCCGTTGAATCCATCCGTTCCCTCCCCATCGAGGGCGCGTTCCCCTCTCAACGGACGGGAGGCTCCGGCTTCAAGAACGAACTGAGCGATCACCGCCTCCAGTTGCGCGGCCACATCCTCCAGGCTCTGAGCGGCCGCCGCAACCTCCTCCGATTGAGCGGACATCTCCTCGGCTGCAGCGCTTACCTCCTCCGCCGCGGCCCCGTTCTCCTCGCTGATGCTGGCGAGATCTTCCATAGCCCTATTGACCTCGCCAGTGCCCGCGGCTAACTCCTCCGTCGCGGCCGTGTTCTCCTCAACCACGGCAGAGACGCTCTCCATAGCAGCGGAAAGCTCCTCGCTGGCGGCAGACATCTGCTGCGCCGCGACTACGATCTCCTGGACCTGTCGCTCCACCTCTCGCGAGTTTTCCAAGATCCGTTGCAAAGCTTCCCCTGCCTGAGCTGCGAACGAAGAGCCCGCCTCGACCTGCTGCACACTGTCCTGCATCGCCTCGACGGCCGCTTGCGTCCCTCGCTGGACGTTCTCGATCAACTGTGCGATCTCTTTAGTGGCCTTGCTGGAGCGCTCCGCTAGCTTACGTACTTCATCTGCTACGACAGCGAACCCCCGCCCTTGCTCTCCAGCTCGAGCCGCCTCAATGGCTGCATTCAAAGCCAACAGATTCGTCTGCTCCGCGATGTCATCAATGGTCTCGACGATGGTTCCGATCTGAGAGGAGTGTTCCTGCATCTGCCGGATCCTGCGGGCCACTTCCTCCGCGGTCTCCTGGATATTCCGCATGGCCTGAATAGTCCGCTCAACGGTATCAGAGCCCTTCTCAGCAACCTGCGCAGCCAACAGGCTCGCCTCGGCACTGGCCTTAGCCCTAGAGGAGACCTGTTCAGCCCCCGCTTCCACTTGAGAGACGTTAGCCAAGGCTTTCTCCACAGCGTTAGCCTGTTCCTGCGCCCCCCTAGCGATCTCATCGATCGCATCCGACATCTGCCCTACCTGCGCCGTGGCCTGAGTGATGGACTCACTCTGCTGAGAAGCGCTCTGAGCGACCTGCTGAATCGTAATAGCCACCTGTTGCACCGCCTGAGAGGACTGCTCAGCCGCAGCATTGATCTGCTTACTAGCTGAAGCCATGGTGGCTGCCCCCTCCTGCACCTGAGCAACCAGCTCACGCAGCCTGGCAACCATCGCGTTAATGCCTTCCTTCAGCCGAGCGTGATCCCCTCGATAGTCCCCAGTTACCTCCTTCGTCAAGTCACCCTGAGCAAGGGCTGCGATGACCTCCAGAGCCTCATCAATGGGCTCAATGACGGCATCCAACACCTCATTGAGCCCCCGCACCATGCCCGCAATCTCCCCCTGAAACCGACTCGCATCCCCCCTCTCCTTTAACCGACCTTCAACCGCTGCATCCCGAAGCCGCTCAAGCTCCTCCTGCACCCCTTGCAACTGCTCCCCCAGCCGATTCACGGATCGTTTCAAAACATCATGGTCCCCCTTATACTCCCCAGTCACCCGGATGCTCAGCTCTCCCGCCGCCATGCGGTCCAGCACCCCACCAAAATCCCGCATGGGGGTCACGATGCTCTCCAACGTCCGGTTGAACCCCTCCACAACCCCGGCCAGCTCACCATCGAACTTGGAGGTGTCCACTCTCACATCGAACCGCCCCTCCAAAGCCGCCTGAGCGAGCCGTTCCGTCTCCAAGGCCAGATCTCGGATCTGAGCCTTTAGGTGATCGACTTCCTGCTCGCACTCCCTTCGATTCGCGTCACGCACCAAACCGAACATGATTGCCTCCTTGCCTGCATCATTACAGGAATTCGTTTATATTCGTTAAGCAACGGGCGCTCTACCGCTACCTCTCACCACCTTTTCTCTTGGTCTGCAACCTCCGAGAGCGCTATATACCTATTTGTCTTTATCGACATGGCCACCACTCTATTTTGTAGTACTTGGGTACCCAAGTTTATAAGTATCACACTGCTTACATTACCATCTTTATATGCTCCCCGCTCCATACAGCGAACGGCTCGAGGGATCTTAGCCCACCGAGAGGCGATCGGGGCTTAGTCGGGCTTGAGACGCACAGAAAGCAGTACGCGCTCGCCCCCCAACGGCGAGCAGCCCCGCCTGACACTCTGCTTGACACCTGCAAAGTCCTGGGCTACACTCTTGATTGGCTTACAGGAGTGGGAGAGAAGTTGTGAGGACTAGTGAGAGCCCGGGACCGGTTGCTTTGCGCCATCCAGGCGCGATGCGTATTCTGTTGCGTTGTCTCAGCTATCTACGCCCATATTGGCAACTGACCGTCGGCGCTTACATAGCGCTGGTGGGGATCGACATACTTGCGCTGATCAGCCCCCAATTCATTCGCTGGATCGTGGACCGGGGTATCCGCGGCCGGGACATTCGGCTGTTAAGCTGGTCCGTCCTGACTCTCCTCGGTTTAACTTTATTGAAAGGCATCCTCACTCTCCTGCAAGGGCGGTGGACGGAGATCGCCTCCCAGAACGTCGCCTACGATCTTCGCAATGCCATCCACCAGAAGCTATCCGCGCTCTCCTTTTCCTACCATGACCGGACGGAAACCGGACAACTGCTCTCCCGATCCGTCCAGGACGTGGATCGCGTCCGATTCCTGACGGGTCGAGCCTTGATACGGCTGATCGACGGCACCGTCTTACTCCTGGGAACGGCAGTGATGCTCGTCTGGATGAACCCCCGACTGGCCCTGCTGGCTCTTGGCACCATGCCCTTGTTGGCATATCGGGCACTTGCCTTCAGCCGACAGTATCGCCCGCTTTCCCTGGCCATCCAGCAACAACTGGCCGTGCTGACCACTCGACTGGAGCAAAACCTGCGCGGCGCCCGCATCGTCAAGGCCTTCGTGCAGGAGGACGCCGAAATCGAGCGGTTCGACCGTGAGAACGACTATTGGTTCAGCCTGGCCGCCCGAGTCGCTAAGTTACGGGCGTTCAACATCCCCCTCATGAATCTTATCGCCAACATCGGTACCGTTTTCGTCATCTGGTATGGTGGATTGCTGGTTGTGCGTGGCCAACTGACATTGGGAGAGATGGTCGCCTTCTCCACCTACTTGGGCCAGCTTGTCTCGCCAGTCCGCCGGCTGGGCATGATCGTCACTGCGATCGTCCAGGCACTCGCCTCTGGCGAGCGCGTCTTCGAGATCCTGGACGCCGAGTCAGAGGTCAAAGAGGCCCCCGATGCGATTCCACTCCCACCCGTGCGCGGCCATGTGCGGTTCGAGCACGTCTCCTTCTCATATTTCGGCCGCCACCGGGTATTGGAGGACATCACCTTCGAGGCACTCCCTGGCCAGGTAATCGCTTTATTGGGAGCGACCGGCTCCGGTAAATCCACCATCATCAATCTGATTCCACGATTCTATGATCCCACGGAGGGACGCATCACCATCGACGGGTACGACATCCGGCACGTGACGCTCAACTCCCTGCGGGCGCAGATCGGGATCGTGTTGCAGGAGACGACACTCTTCGCCGCCACGATTCGGGAGAACATCACCTTCGGCCGGCCCGATGCCACCGAGGAGGAGATCATCGAGGCCACCCGAGCGGCCCAGGCTCACGACTTCATCATGGAGATGCCTGAGGGCTACGATACTCGCGTAGGAGAGCGCGGGGTCACCCTGTCCGGCGGGCAGAAGCAGCGCATCGCCATCGCCCGGGCGTTGTTAAAGGATCCACGCATCCTGATCCTGGACGACGCCACGTCCAGCGTGGACACAGAGACGGAGCGACTCATCCAGATGGCGCTGACGCGATTGATGCGCGGCCGGACCTCCTTCGTCATCGCCCAGCGCCTGAGCACGGTGCGTGCGGCCGATCTCATCCTGGTCTTAGACAAGGGACGTATCGCCGCCCGGGGTACTCACAAGGAGTTACTCCACTCCTCGGGGTTATACGCGGAGATCTACTACCGTCAGCTTCGGCCTCAGGAGGACGCCTTGGCGAGAGCGACGCGTCGGGTCCCATCTCGAGGTGGTGAATCATGAGCTTTTCCATCGGCACGCCCGGCCCTCAGATGGGCCCCCGCGGCGCTCTGCGCCGGTTTGGGGAGGAGACCGAAGGTAAAGCATTCGATTGGCGCATCGCCGCCCGGCTCCTGGCATACCTGCGCCCTCACTGGCAGCGCATGAGCGCGGCTTTCGTACTCATGTTGCTCGCATCCACGCTGACCTTAGCCGCACCCTATCTGGTCAAGGTGGCCATCGACCGCTACATCATACAGGGGAACGCGGCCGGCCTGACCCACATCGCGCTGCTCACCGCGGGGGTCTTCGTGGGTACATATTTCACCTCATCCGGCCAGCAATATCTGCTGTCCTGGGTGGGACAGCGGGTACTGGCGACTTTACGTTCCCAGCTCTTCCGGCACCTGCAAAAGCTCTCCTTAAGCTATCACGACACCCACATCGTCGGGGTCACGATCTCCCGCGTGATGAACGACGTTGCCGTCATCAACCAGCTGCTCTCCCAGGGGTTGATCACATTGATCGGCGACACGCTGATACTGGGCGGCATCATCATCGTCATGCTATCCATGAGCGCCCGGCTGGCCCTGCTCACCTTCAGCGTGCTCCCGCTGATGATACTGGCGACGTCGCTCTTCGCCAGGCGAGCCCGAGTCGCCTTCAGCCGGACGCGCACTCGCATCGCTGCGGTCGTGGGAGACCTGGCTGAGGATATCGGCGGTATGCGGGTGATTCAAGCCTTTGCTCAAGAGGGCGCTGCCCACGAACGGTTCGACGAGGTGAACCGCGCGAACCGAGATGCGAACATCGCCGCCATCTCCCTGTCCTTCGTCTTTCTGCCCTCTGTTGAGTTTTTAGGAATGCTGGCGACGGGGATCGTCCTGTGGTTCGGCGGCCTCTCCGTAGCTCAGGGCAAGCTCACCCTGGGTGTGGTGGTCGCCTTCCTTGCCTATGTGACCCGATTCTTCCAGCCCATTCAGGAGCTGAGCCAGCTTTACACGACTATGCAGGCCGCGATGGCAGGTGGGGAACGCGTGTTGGAACTACTGGACACCAAGCCGGAGGTACAGGACCAGCCGAACGCCATGGAGATGCCCCCCATCGAGGGGCGTATTGAGCTACGCGATGTGAGTTTCTCCTATCGCGGCGATGCCCCCGTACTCCACGATGTGAACCTGGTCATCCACCCAGGCCAGACGGTGGCGCTGGTGGGGCCGACGGGCGCAGGCAAGACGTCCATCGCCAATTTGATCGCCCGCTTTTACGATGTCACGGATGGGGCCGTCCTCATCGATGGCATCGATGTGCGGGATGTCACCCAGCGCTCTCTGCGTCGGCAGATGGGGTTGGTACCTCAAGACCCTTTGCTGTTCTCCGGCACCGTGGCGGATAACATCCGCTTCAGCCGGCCCGACGCGCCGGACGAGGCGGTGGAGGAGGCCGCCCGATTGGCTAACGCCCATGAGTTCATCATGGCATTGCCAGACGGCTACGCGACCAAGGTATTGGAAGGCGGCGTCAACCTCTCTATGGGACAACGCCAGCTCATCTGCATCGCACGGGCCGTGCTGGCCAAGCCCCGCATCCTGATCCTGGACGAGGCGACTTCGAGCGTGGACACGGTGACGGAGATGTTGATCCAGGACGCGTTGGAGCGGCTGCTAAAGGGCAGGACGGCCGTCGTTATCGCCCACCGGCTGAGCACCGTCCGCCATGCGGACCAGATCTATGTCGTACAGGGAGGGCGGATCGCGGAGCGAGGGACGCACGAGGAGCTATTGGCGCTCGGCGGGCTTTATCGGGAGCTTTACGAACGACAGTTTGTGGATGTATAGCAGGCAGGGGGCAGGATGCAAGAGGCAGGATACAGGAATGGAGCCTCCTGGCCAAGCGAGCTCTCGACCAGGAGGCTCACTTATGTAACTGTTCGTCCTTTGCTATGAGGCGTTCGCCCTCCGCGCTCGGCGCTATTCACCACGCACAGAAAATTCCTCGAATGTCACGGTGAGCCCACCTCCCGTGGGGGCCGCGGCCATCACGCCTACGCTTACGTCGGGTTTCTCCGTCAGAAACGCCTGACGGATCAGGGTGTACGCCTCGCCGTCCAACGAGTAGTACACTTCCACCGTCGGCCCACGACGTACGATCTTAAGCCAGATCGCCGGCGGGTTGTCCAACGGTAGGATGGACCAGTCCGACCAGTCCCGCGTGACGACCACACTGGCGTGTTGCACTCCATCCACGAACTCAATGCCGCACTTCATCCATGTCGTCTCATCCAGGCGCACCATCAGCCCGGCCTGATCGTACAGGTCAGAGTACTGCCCTATCACCTTCACCTGAGCTGTGAAATCCCCGGTCACAGGCTGATAGTAAAAGTGGCCGCTATCCCGAACCCCGCCATCGTACGTCTTGCGCCAGAAATCCGTCTGTGGCCCGGTGGTCATGGTGATCACGTGATCTTCCACCCGCCACCGTGGTGGCTCGTTGTGCCATCGCATAAGATGCCCCTCCCTTTATGAGTGCCCTTTACGCCTCACGGTCGCCGCAGCTCAGCGTTAAGACGTCGGCCAGACGTCTTCATTATATCAGAGGACCGGAAGTTCACGCCAGGTCACGCCCCGAGGATCGGAATTACGGTGCCTAACGATCGAGAGCCATCGCAAGCGCATACGACAATGGCTCCCCCATATTGAGGGGAGTATACGGCTACCCAGGGGACCTGCCGATATGCCCGCGCCAGGGCTGTCCACAGCCACAAAGGTAGCTTGCCGCTGAGCACTACCCCCCGATCGTCCCGAGCCGGCGGCATCACCAGGAATTCATGTTCCATGTAATCCACGTAGTGGTGGGGCAACACGAATTCCATTCGGACGTACTCATCCATCAAGGAGACTTCCGTTTGAAGGGGAGAATCCCGGGGCGGTGAAGCGAGCGCCAGGTCGGGAGACCTCACCCAGCCCAGGCGAGGGTCGAACTGGTACAAGTCTGCATCCCCGGCATGGCAGGCGATGGCCGCGTATAGCCAGGCGGTTCCTCGACCGTAGAGGGCCAACGGGGTCCGGGCCGGCAGGTAGCTCAGAACAGCCGCCAGGTCTTCTGGCCGCCAGTGGGTAGGGTCAGCCCCAATCGCAGCCGCCATGCGCTCCACCTCGACGACGATTTCCGCCCCGGGTGGGGCTTGTTGCAGATGCAATCGGCGTAACTCCCAACGGTCATAGGCAAAAAGTTCGGCCAGGCGATCCACAAGCGCCTGGAAGGTCATCCCCAAGGCAGGGTGATAGCGATCAAGCCCAGCGATTATCCCGCGCAGGACGGGTGAGGTGGATTCGATGGCGTCCTGCCCGCGCAGCTCCGAGCGCAGATCGGCGATCAGGAGGAGATTGTGTCGCTCAACCAGCGCGAGCCAATCGGCCCGCGTCCCCGCGTTTCGGCTGAGGATGACGGCGTGGGTGCAGTGGTCGAATATTCTCTCCTGAGCGGTGTTGGGAAGCCCTCCCACATCGACGATGAGCGGGAGATGGCGATGCGCGACGTCACGGCACATGCGGTCGACCCACTCGCGGGCGAAAGTCCCTTTGACGCGGATCGCTCTGACCAGGGATGAGTCCGCCTGGTAGGACCAGTCTCCCTCCCCGTCCGGGGCCGAACGGAGCACGTAGTGATCCACACCTCGCTCCCGCAACGCCTGGGAAAGGTGATAGGCCAATGTGGACTTACCGGCATGTGGTGGCCCGCCGATCATGACGGCGGGTAATGGACGCGACATGCTCCCTCCTGACGCGTTTCCGAGCGATTCAACTTTTTAACCCCCAACCCAATGGCCGGATGCCCCCGCCCGATGGCATGCATTCGAGCGAGGGTCAAGGTCAACAAGCCCTGTTCGATGGCGGTGTGCAATTGTCAATCCGATGTATCATATACAAAAGGCCGTGATAAGTGTACCATAGATTTGGAGATCCCTACAGCCATTCTCGGTACAACCGCCCGGGGAGGACAACAGCGAGGAGACAAATATGCCAAGGACGATGCGAGAGAGCACGATGGTCGCTACGGTGGGTGGGCAGCCCCAAGTTATCACTTTTGCATTGGACGCGCTATTGGAGCGCGGCGAGGTGGTGCGCGAGATCGTTGTCGTTCATCTGTCGGCGGACGATCCCCGCCTACGCCGGTCGTTGCAGTTGTTAAGCGCGGAGTTCGCGGGCGAGCGATATGCCGACCGCCCTTGCCGGTACCGCCCGGTCCCAATTCGCGTACAGGGACGGCGTCTGGAGGATATTCGTTCGGAGGCGGATGCCGATGCTGCCTGGCGCGCTGTACATGATTTGATCGCTGAGTTGAAGGATGCAAGCGACCGGCCGATCCACTTGTGCATCGCCGGTGGGCGTCGGATGCTGGCGCTGGTGGCGTTATCGGCAGCCATGGTGCACTTCGGGCACCAGGATCAGGTCTGGCACATCTACACGCCGCCTGCGTTCCTGGAGCGGGCTCAGGATGGGGCGATCATGCACGCCCGGCCGGAGGATGGTGTGCGGTTGGTGCGGGTGCCGATGATGCCATGGGGTGCGCAGTTCCCGGCGCTGCAGGAGTTGGCGCGGTTGCACCCGGACGACATCGCCAGCTTGACGGCGGCTCGCTCGGCCGACCGGGAGCGGTGCGAGGCCGTCTGGCAGCAGTTGACTAGACGAGAACAGGACGTATTGCGGGCGTTCGCCGAGGGCCTCCGGCCACAGGAGGTCGCGGAGCGCCTGGTAATCTCCTTGAGCACGGTGAACACGCATAAGACCCGGATATTGGCCACATGTCGGCAGGTGTGGGGACTGGAGCCGGAAGAGAGGTTGACTTACCATTTCATCCGGGAACATTTTCGGGGTTTCGTGTCCACTTTACCTGGCCCCCAGCGGGTCTGAGTGCCCAATGCATCAGACAAAGCCTACTATCCCCTTCAATGAGCTGTTGAGGAGGTGTTCGCCCCACGTGTTGTCTTCTTCATCTAGCCGTAGCATAAGCGTAGGACCTCGGCATCATCAAACGTACCCTAACATGGGTTGCAAAGGCATTTAACCCTTGATAAACTAGACACGTGCATGTAAGGGCAGAGATGATCAGGCACAGAGACGCAGGATGGTACATACATAGGAGAAAGATCACCAGCTTCGCTGATGCGCGGGATCGGACGGCGGGGCAAAGATAACGAAAGGCCGATACGGTAAAGGAGGCATTTATGCGACAAATCACGGTCACACTGGAGACGGTGACGCCGATGTTCCTGGGCGGGGCGAATCCGCGGGGGAAACCCGAGTTGCGGGCGCCGTCGTTTCGGGGGGCGCTGCGGTAT
>JAGHDS010000257.1 GCA_021159845.1 Anaerolineae bacterium | reverse complement strand
CACCCGGGGGAGTGTGCTCCGCCAACCACAACCCAGCAACCTCATGCGAGGGCGTCAGGCTGGCCTGCCCCTTCCTCGCCACCTCGGCCTGTCCCCACGCGTTCAACATGATCAGCAATGCCACGATCCCAATCGCCCACTCCGTTCGCCTGGAACGGGCCAAGCGCCGCCAGGGCCTCGTGGTTTCATCCGCCCACTCGGCCAGATACCACACACCTCGCGCGGCCCACACCATCGCCACCGGAACCAGTTGTACGAGTAAGCGCGCCTGCACGTGGAAAAAAGGCACAACCCCCAACGGCAACAATGCCGCCGTCCAGAAGGCGTCCTCGATCCACCGTTGACGATCCCATGCCCGCCCCCACAGCCCCAGCGCAATGAGCCCGATTGACGCCAGCCCCAACAGTGGATCGGGTAACCAGTTCCACGCGCGCCAGGTATTAAGCCACAGCCGGCGCAGTTCACCCAGCGGGTCATGCCACATCACGCTCCACAGGCTGACGTTGAACCGTTCCGGAGAGAGCCATATGATCTCCTGACCGGTGCTATCCAGCGCCGCGGCGTAGTCGTGGCCGAGGCCACTCCCCAACTCGGTGACCCGAATGCCCAGGACCGTGGTGAGCCCCATCTGCCCGCTCAACATCAGCCGGCCTGTATGGATGTAAAGGTAGGCGAGATAAGGCGCAGCAATGACCAGGAATGCCAGGACATAAGCCATTATACTCCGCCATCCACGCCTGCGCCACACGGCCACTCCCAACGCGATGAGGAGGAACACTCCCCACCAGACAGGCCCCTCCGGCCTCGTGAGATAGCCTATTCCCCAGAGGGCACCAGCCAGCCCTCCCATCCGCCAACCACCACCGTTAAGCATCCGCCACACTGCCCATAGCCCGCCTAGAGCGATGGGCAGGAAGATCGCCTCGGTCATGCTGCCCCAATAGAGCGGCCACACGGCGAGCGAAGGGATCGTCGCGGCCAAGAGCCCGGCAACAGCGGCCACCCGTTCGTCCCGCATCACGTCACGAGACAGCCCGTAAAGCAGCCCGCTCGCCAGCGCGCCAGCGATCACGCACCATACAACCAACGCCTTATCAGCCGGCACTCCCGCGGCCATGGACGCGGCCGCCAGCATCGGCGCTCCAGGCGGCCACGTGAGATCAGGCTGGCCAAAGATCTGGTATCCCTCACCCCGAAGTAGATGACGCGCCAGGATGAGGAAATCGGGCTCGTCCCAGCGCACGGTGCGCGGCTGCATCGCCCAAGGCAACCGACAAGCCAGAGCCACCAAGACGATCGCAATACCGACAGCCCAGGATCGTTTCACGGCCCCGCCTCCAGCCTGTAAACAACTACCGGGCCCGCGCCGCTATCAAACGTGGCCAGGTGACGCAACTCCGGCGGCGCCTTCGCCGGATCCAACAGGAAGCCGAGCTGAGGCCGAAGACGCTTCACCTCCCACTCATCGACCACCAGGTAATCCACGTTGTGTGTGCGAGCATACCGTAATACCTGTGGCCACTCTTCGGCCGGTGTAGCCGCCCAACGCGTCCCCGCGTAGAACGCGATGGCGGGATAGCGACTCATCACCACGTCATCAGCAGTAGCTCCCCGCTCACGCAGCCACAGCCCCGCCGTCTTGTGCGCCGGTTGAAATGAGTGCGTACGTTGCTGCAAGGCCGCCACGCGAGGGGCCATTCCCCACAACAATAAGATCACAAGCACAGCCGGGAGCCACCGCCAACCACTCCAACGCCCCCACCGCTCATGTAATACTTCAACCGAACCACTCAGCCACTCTCCCAGCACGATCGTTCCCACGGCGGCCCATAGCATGATGGGCAACAACATCCCGGCCAGATAGCGCTCCTGGATGAAGAAGAGGACGAAGGAGAGCGAAGGCGCCAGCGTCCCCAGCAGGATCACTTCCCCGCGCAGTCGACGTCGGTCCCACGACCGGGCGAACAGCCCAAGGGCCACCAGGCCCACCAACGCCCACGGCACCAGCTTCGGTGAGAATAACGTTTCCCGCAAGTCCTGCAGGTTACGCCGCACCCGATGCAGGAACCCACGAGGATTCGCACGTACCGCCCGCCAGAAACTCGCCCGATCGCTCTCTGACGAGAACAGGTATACCTCCTGCCCGGATCGGTCAAGCTGCCACGTTGCCTTGTCGAAAGCCGCGGGGTTTTGATAAGCCAGCCCAGTCGTGGTGTCAAACGTCGCACCGGCTTCCTCAGCCAGTTGCCATACGCCCGTAGCACGATGCAGATAGATGACGTAAGGCGAGATCACAAGGGCGAAGAGGATAACATACACGGCCCCACCCAGCAGCCAACGACGAAGAGAGATCTCCCGGCCCCACGACAGGACCACCCATGCCGCCAGGCCAACGAGAAAGTACAACAGACCTTCCGTGCGCGTCAGGTAGGCCAGGCCAAAAGCAACACCGGCGACCGACCAGGCTATCAGACGTCCCTCCTGAATTGCCCAGACGAGCCCATATACCCCGATCGCGGCACACAGCAGGAACAGCGGCTCCGTCATGGTGCCCCAGTACAGCACGCCGGCCGTCAGTGCCGGGTACACGGCCGCGAGCAGCCCCACAATGATGGCCGATCGCTCATCATGCACTCGCCGTGCGATGCCGTACAGCGGGAGTGCCAACAGGGCACCCGTAACGATGTAAACGGCCAGACTGCCCCGTTCAAGGTCACCCAACAGCAAGCCCAATCCGCCGCCGAACAATGGGAACAATGGAGAGAAATGCGTGCCGGAATAGCCGAAAAACTGGTATCCGTGGCCGGTGAGCCAGCTCTGTCCCAACCAAAGATAGAACGGCTCATCCCCCCATACCACGCGATTCGCCCCGGCCCATATCAGCCGCATGGTCAGTCCAACCAGCACAGCAAAAGTGGGCCACATCCATCGCCTTTCTTGACGGGCACCTCTCTCGATCATATCCCTCCTCACAGCATCCCCGCGCGATATCCGACCATATAACCAACTGTAGAAACGCTACATCCGAGGATCACGGCACTGTTGAAGAGCCAAAGCGAGGACCCGCTACAGAATACACCATTCAGCCTATAATCCCCAAATGACGGGAGAAGGGGATCTGGGAGATGAGGGCCGTCCGCCGCTAAAGCATTTAGAGCTTAGACGCCTGACATCGAAAGCGTCTCACCCACATCGCTCACCGAATGCCAACGGGCCCCAGGTGAACAGTAGGATCTGCGGTGATTACCCACATCTCACCGCTGAGTCGCAGAGAGCGCTGAGGAGGAAGGAAAATAAAGTGAGTTCCTCTGCGTCCTCGGCGTCTCTGCGGTGGAGAAAGGCATGTTAAGCATACATATCGTACTTATGGGTAATCACCGCTAGGATCTGGCTTGACAAGGGATGAGTTGCATGGTATAAACGATCCTAGCTAGCAGGTCTACGCATATCGAGGGATTGCCGTGATCGAGGGTTTATT
>JAGHDS010000141.1 GCA_021159845.1 Anaerolineae bacterium | reverse complement strand
GTCCCTCGCAGGGGTGTGGGGGTGGGACAGCCCGGTCGTTTGGCCCTCACGCGGGGAACTGCGAGTTTGGGAAGACCCGGCATTGTCAGCTCATGTCTGTAAGGAATTCACCGTGACGCCAAGCGCGATTCTAACCCAATGTGAGCTTCGAATACGCCCTCGCGATCACTCGTCCAGGCCGATGGCGAACATGCTCTCCAGATCGTGCCGTGAGTAAACGCGGAAAGCGATCAACGTCTCGGACCGGATGATCCCCTCCACACTGCGCACGCGCTCCGTGACGATATCTGCCAGATCATCGTTGTTCTTCACCCGGATGATAGCGGCCAGATCGTACCGCCCGGCGATGGAGTACACCTCGCTGATGCCCTCCATAGCTGCCAATTGCTCGGCTACTTCGTTGACCTTATCGCGTTCTACCGTCAGAAGCGTGATAGCTGTCACCATGAGACTACCTCCTGTGTACTATGGCTAACGGCTGTGAACCTTCCACCGTTCGAGGTCGGGCAATGGGTCGGCCTCATATACCCAGTCATCTGGGGGTAGGTGGATATACCCACGTGAGGCAAGTACCGCGCGGGCGGCGGCGACGACGAAGATGGAGCCCGTAACCAGGATGAGGTCATCCGGGTGAACCCAGGCGAGTATATCGTCTATAGCCTCTTCCATCCTCTTCGTGACCGTCAGCTCGAGGCCGGGTAGGACATCTCGGGCCAGCACGGCCAGCTCGGCCGGGTCGGCTGCCCGCGGATGAAGCGACGCGGAGACCACGCTGTGGTCGGCGATGGGTAGGAATACCTGCAACATCCCGCGTATGTCCTTATCGCGGGATGCGCCGAACACCAGCCCCAGGCGGCGATGAGGGAATAGCTCATGGAGGGCAGCACTGAGCTTTCGGGCCGAGTCCACGTTGTGGGCGCTGTCCACGACGATCCACGGGTGTTGAGCCAATATTTCCAGCCGTCCTGGCCACCGCGCTTGTCGCGTACCTGCATACAGTGCTTCCTTTGGGACGGAGGCCCCGCGTTGTTGTAGCTCGTGTATGAGCGCGATGGCTACAGATGCGTTGTTGAGCTGGTGCTTTCCCAGGAAGGGGACGAATAGGTCTTCCAGGACGATCCCTCCTGGCCCATACAATGTGAATATCTGGCCTTTGAGCCCGCCCCCTTTGTGTCGAACCCACTGCCATGTGTATGGTGCATTCGCTGAGGAAGAGATCATCGGCCCGACCGTCTCCAGCCGCGCGCTCGTCGTGCGGCAGACATCCCGAATGACCCCCATTGCCTCTGCGGCCTGGGGGGCGGACACGACTGGCACGCCTGACTTGATGATGCCAGCCTTCTCCCAGGCGATCAGGGAGAGTGTGTGGCCCAACAGCCTGGTGTGGTCGAAGCTCAGCGATGTGATGGCGCAGGCGGTGGGATGCACCACATTGGTCGCATCCAATCGGCCACCAAGGCCAACCTCCAACACAGCCCAGTCCACTTCATTCTCCGCGAAATAAGTAAAAGCTAGCGCTGTAATCGTCTCAAAGGGTGTGCGGTCCGGCTCCGTCTCCAGCGCAGGCCTGCACCATTCTAACAGCGTGATCAGGTCCTCGGCCGGGATGAGCTGACCGTTGATGCGGATGCGTTCGCGGAAAGTGTGGAGATGGGGCGAGGTGAAGAGCCCTGTCCGGTATCCGCTGGAGCGGAGGATGGATTCGGTGATGGCGGCCGTAGAGCCTTTGCCCTTTGTGCCCGCGATGTGTATGGAGTGGAATCTCTTATGGGGGTTGCCAAGCCGATGAAGCAGGCGGCGCATACGGGATAAATCGTATCGGACGGCGCTGCAGCCGTGACGTCGGTATCGGGCTGAGCCGTAAATGTAATCCAGTACCTTTTGATATGCGTCCATATGTCCTCGCTTGACCGCTACGGCACATTGCTGCCACAGCTATGATGGAGCACGTTGGCGGTGGAGACCGTATCTGAGCACAACAAAACACTGGGTCAGCACAGCCACATCGCGGTCACGTGATGTCCAGATGCCTGGTTCCATTTTCCCTTGAACCTCAAATCGTACATAGATGCCCCGCTCTTTACGAGACATCACGGTGATTCTAGCGCATAAGAGGGGGAAAGGCAAAGCGGTGCTGTCTGTGTGCCAAGAGATCGTTACCAACACGAAAGGCTTCGCATTCCTGATCCTGGTTCTGATACGGCTGAGGGCCTTTGGGGTAGGGGGGAATGTAGAACTGCAAACTGCTCCGCAATGAGGGCCACTCTTCCACACCTGGTTCACCGGATTTGACGTAAAACATATGTTCTGGTAAAATAATGTTGCTATCTGTGTGTTTACGGAACAGGTAACCATCCCGATAAAATGACTTGGCCAATGGATACGAACGTAAAACAAGAACAACGACTTGGTGTCATCGATGCTCTCTCGGCCGGCTTCGACCTGGTATCGCACCACGCATGGTTGATCTTGCCGGTCGTCGCTCTGGACTTAGCCCTGTGGCTTGGGCCGCGCCTCTCAATACGACCGCTGGTCGTCCGGCTGCTGGATATGTGGCAAGCGGCGCTATCTGCCGATGCCTCAACCGGGGCATCCGTCACGAAGCTCGTCGCGGGAATGCTGGGAGACACGGACCGGGAACTCAACCTTTTGCTCCTGCTGGCTAACCGGATGGTGGGACAGCCCAGCCTGGCCGCCCTACTGCCCGGTGGAGGACTGGGCGGCGTTGTGGAGATCACGAATGCTTTAGTCGCCATTGGATGCTTTGTTGTGCTCGCGGCCTTGGGACTGCTCATCGCTGCCTTCTACCTCAGCTTGATCGCTGGCCGGGTACGCGAGGGAGATAACGGGATCAGCTTTGGACGGGGTTTGGTACGCCGCTGGGTGCAATTGTTGATCTACCTGGCTGCCCTGTTCATCATCACCGTGGCCGTTTCAGTTCCCTTCTCGATCGTGATCGCGGTCGCCATGCTGCTGGGGCCTGCCATAGGGCCAGCCTTGATCAGCCTGACATCCGTTATCTTGATATGGATTGGGCTCTGGATTTTCCTCTCGCTCTTCTTCGTGCCTGAAGCGATCGTGTTGGATGACGCCCATGTCGCGGCGGCCGTATGGCGCAGCGTCAACGTGGTTGGCCGTAACTTCTGGGGTACTGTGGGGCTGTGGGTACTAACTGAGATCATTATGGTTGGTTTCTCGTTAATCTGGCAACGGCTTAGTCAATGGCCTGCGGGGGCCCTGGCGAGCATCGTCGGCAACGCATATCTGGGAACCGGGTTAGTAGCCGCCAGCTTTATCTTCTACCAAGATCGCTATCGGCGATGGCAGACACAACGAGGCCATCGCATCATCTGATAGCTGACGAATAGTGAAGTGTTCGGGCTTTGAACCCGAGTCTCCGTTGCCGCAGGGGGACCATGAGGAGTGCGAAAGGCGCTGGACCGTTCCACCCATCTCCACCCCTTGCGGTCAGATCAGAAGGGTGATTGTCCAAAGTCCGAGGAGGGAAACGTGGCAGAACAACGCAATGGTAACAATGGACATTATGATGCCAGTGATATCCAGGTACTGGATGGATTAGAGGCCGTGCGGCGCCGCCCGGGCATGTACATCGGCTCGACCGATGTGCGTGGTCTTCACCATCTTGTGCTGGAGATCGTGGATAACTCGATTGACGAGGCCCTGGCTGGGGCCTGCGATCGCATCGAGGTCATCATCCACAAGGACGGATCAGTAACCGTGCAGGATAATGGCCGTGGTATCCCGGTGGGCATCCATCCCCAAACGGGTCGGCCGGCGGTGGAAGTCGTCATGACGACGCTCCATGCGGGGGGTAAATTCGGCGGAGGCGGATACAAGGTCGCGTCGGGCCTCCACGGCGTGGGGGCGTCCGCGGTCAACGCTCTCTCCGAATGGCTGGAGATTGAGATCAAGCAGAAGGGACACATCTGGCACCAACGCTACGAAAAAGGCCACCCGGTCACGGACCTGGAGATCATTGGTGATGTACCGGAAGACGAGACCGGGACTAAAACCACCTTCCTGGCCGACAGGACGATCTTCAAGGGGGGGCTTAACTACCGGTTCGACACGCTCGTACAACGGTTCCGGGAGATGGCCTTTCTCACCCGGGGGTTGACGATCTACTTCCGGGACGAGCGCGGGGATCGCGAGATGTCCTTCTACTTCGAGGGAGGCATCCGTTCCTTCGTCCGCTACCTGAACAAGAATCGCAAGGTGCTGCACGAGCCATTCTATGTTGAGAAGCAGGTGAATGGTACGC
>JAGHDS010000362.1 GCA_021159845.1 Anaerolineae bacterium | reverse complement strand
TGCCTCTCTTCACCGCAGAGACGCCGAGGACGCAGAGGAACTCTCTTTATTTTCCTTCCTCCTCAGCGCTCTCCGCGACTCCGCGGTGAGATGTGGGTAATCACCGCCAGGCGATCCCAATGAACGCTACGACCATCTCCCAATCGCACAGTGTGAGCGGTGAAGTCGATATGCTCGGCGGGGGTGCCCAGAATAGCCTGGATGCGCAACCGTCGATAGAAATCCCGCGGACGATACTCGATATGCTCCGGTGCACGTTCATGCGCCAACACTTCCGATATGGCCGGCCGCGAGTAAGCCGCGTACGGCTCATCGGATATGATGGTGATTGAACCGTGTTGATCCACCTGGCGGATGGCCTCGGCGGCGCCAATTCCACCAGCGGAGTTCCCAACGATGACGTACTCAGGCATGAGGAGCCTCCTCCGTGTAAACGAGCGCCCCATTCGGACAATTAGCCACGCAGGCCGGGACCTCCAGGTCCGGGCAGAGATCACATTTGACAGCGACGGAGCTCCCGTCGTAAGTCCCCGGCTGGATCACACCGTAGGGGCAAGCCATAACACAGGTCCAGCAGCCGATGCACCGCTCGCTGTCCACGATGATCGCCCCGGTCGCCTCATCGCGGTGCAACGCCCCGGCCAGGCAACTGTATACACACAACGGCTCCTCGCAGTGCCGACATTGCACCGACAGGGAATCGGGCCCCAACCGTTCCACGATGTTGCGCGGCTGAGGCTTAGGCATCTCCCGCTTGAACGCAAAGATGATGTCCCGGGAAATGGAATGTTGTACGGCGCAATGGATCTCACATAGTCCACAACCGATACAGTATTCTTCTCTCGCGTATACTCTCTTCACGGACATCCCCTTCACTCACCGATCGGCACCCAGCCGACTGCTATGCTATTCTCTCCTCGACATAGGGACAGGTTTCCGACGTATAAGGCAAGGTAAAGGCATCCGACCTCAGTCAACCCAGTGTTCCTGTGCATATCACCGGAGACAGAGACACCATCACAGGATCTGAAGGCGAAAAACCCCGGGGGAACTCGCTCTGCTATGAGCTTTCACTTACAGCATCGGAGGAAAACCGCTTGGAACGCCAGCGGCTCGAGAAAGGTGGAAGAACGCTCTTCCTGGAGGGAACAGATGCACAGGCGGCATCGCCAAGGAGATGGCTGCAACGCCGGGGACACGATATAATCCGGTGTAATACCGGAACAAAAAGCTCGCGGAAGGCGCTCCTCCGCGAGCTTTTGGCTTACCACGTTGTAGAGCCGACTAAACCGGCTTTTGGATTGTACGCAATACACACGCCTGCACTTCTTTAACTGCCGAGCCAAACGATCGAGGCGTGCCTCACTCTACCCAAGGACAATGTGAGCTAGTATGATATAGATCACATCTGTCATCGATTTTCCATCGGCCGGGCACAACAAACAAGCGCTATCGTAAGGCAACAAAGCTGAAGGACAGCTCCATTCCTTCCTGTCCCTATTTTCTCATACACAGACGACACTGTCAACTTCGCCGTACGGGTTCGGATCGTATCGATCGGCATGATCATCGTTCAGCCAGTTCGCATCATCCACCAGATAACGGAAGCGATAGCAACGCCCGGCCTCCAGCTCCAACGCGATATGCCAATCGGGATCATTCGAGCTCTGCTGCATCAAGTGCCTTCGCCGATCCCAATCATTGAACTCGCCGACCAGGGCGATATGATCCGCCCAAATGTGACGCGAAACGCGAAAGGTCACCCGTACCCTGCCATTGCCCAGATCCTCTTTTTCCAACATGTGCTCCTCCCGTGTCGGGACAGCCTCGGGCCCTCATTCGCCCTTTTCCCCCTTTAGCCCCTTATCGAGATGCTGAGAGAACGAAATACCACAGTACCTATGCCTTCAACCGCAGCGCGGGGGCATAAAAGCGCTGCACGTACTCTCTCACCATGCGGCGGGTGCTGAAACGAGGCGCCACGCTCTTGATCGCCGCTTTCATAACCCTGACGAACCCGTGCGGAATATCATCATCAGGACGCTCATAGAAAAGCGGGATCACCTGGTCCTCCAATATTCGGTAAATCGCTTCGGCATCCGCCCGCGTGCGGTCCCCGGCGACTTCCTCGTCGCCAAAAGCCCAGCCATTTGTCCCGTCATATCCCTCAACTCACCAGCCGTCCAGGATGGACAGATGCGGCACACCGTTCACGCTGGCTTTCATGCCGCTGGTCCCGCTGGCCTCCAACGGCGGCAGTGGGTTATTCAACCAGATGTCCACGCCGTGTACCATGTACTCGGCCAACTGTTGGTCATAGTTCTCAATGAAGGCGATCCGGCCGGCGCACTCCGGGTCTTGCGCCAGACGCACGACCTTCTGGATCATCCGCTTTCCCTCCAGATCGGCCGGGTGGGCAATGCCCGCGAAGATGATCTGAATCGGACGCAGCGGATCGGTGAGCAACCGTTTCAGCCGTTCCAAATCCGTCAGGATAAGATCTGGCCGCTTATATCCCGTGAAACGCCGGGCAAAACCGATGGTCAGGAC
>JAGHDS010000512.1 GCA_021159845.1 Anaerolineae bacterium | reverse complement strand
CGCCTGTATTGAGTATATCTTCACCCACATCACTCACCGGATGCCAATGAGATCGAGTGGGAGAACGGTGAACAGTTACGGTACCCATGAGCATATCTCAATTTGGGGGTAAGAAGTCGTAAAATCCCAATGCCGCCCAAGCCAGCGTTTCATTTCCGTATATCATAAAATTGGTACCGCAATCCTACCGTCCCCGAGTGGCATCGGGACCAGGGTAACATAGAACCCTCCTGGTTCCCAACCTAGAATGTTATTGGAATACAGGACAACCAGGAGGTGATCATATGTACCGTTATCAGGCTTGGAAGTGGCTGATCGCAGCTGTTGTAATATTCTCGCTTATCCTGAGCATTCTCCCAACGCCGGGAATTGCACACGCACAGGCTAATACTCAAAGTTATGTTCCGGGGCAACTGATTGTAAAGTTCCGCTCTCGGTCATCTCGCGAGGCCGTAGCACAGATCCTCTCTGATACAGATGGAGAGGTCATCGCTATGATGCCGCAACTCCGGATGGCTGTGCTTCGCATCAAGGGAATGAAGATGAAGCAGGCGATCCGGCATATTGCTGCTCACTATGACGTTGAGTACGTGGAGCCGGATTACATCGGCCACCCTGTGTGGGACCCGAATGATCCCGCATACACTTCCGGCCAGCAGTGGGCGCTGGGCAAGATTCAGGCTTCACAAGCGTGGGACATCGCTCGTGGGAAGGATGTGGTTGTTGCCGTCTTGGATACGGGGGTTGATGTAAATCATCCAGAGTTACAGGGACAGTTTCTACCTGGCTACAGCTACACAACCGATAACGACGATGTCTCGGATGTCTGTGGACATGGCACTCACGTGGCCGGGATCATCGCGGCCAACACGAATAACGGTGTGGGTATTGCTGGCGTAGCTCCCGAGGCCAAGATCCTGCCTGTGAAGGTGATGGATCGATACCAGCCGGATACTGGCTGCTACGGCACCTATAGCGATTTCGCCCGCGGGATCATTTATGCGGTCGATCACGGCGCCAAGATCATCAACATGAGCTTTGGCGGAACAGCTTACTCTTACTCCTTACATGATGCTGTTGCTTACGCTGCGAATCACGGTGTGCTGATGGTTGCCGCAGCTGGCAATAACAATAGCGATACACCGTTCTATCCAGCTGCCTACGATGAGGTGATGGCCGTAGCTGGCACGGATAACAACGATGCCCGGTACAGCCGGTCTGATTTCGGCGACTGGATTGACATCGCCGCCCCGGCTACGAGCATATACTCGCTGTACACGGATGGCACGAACTCCACTTATGCCTACATGTCGGGGACCTCTATGGCTGCCCCCCATGTGACAGGAGTGGCCGCACTGTTGCTCGCGCAGGATCCCAACCGCACAGCAGATGACCTGAAGTCAATCCTGGAATCCAGCGCGGACGACCTGGGCGATCCTGGGAAGGATCCATATTTCGGATATGGTCGGGTAAACGCTTACCGGGCGCTCGCGGGGCTCTCTGTACAGACCGCGCCAGCAGCGACACCCACACCAACGCCGGTGCCACCTACGCCGACTCCGACATTCACACCAACGCCAGTGCCACCTACGCCAACTCCGACACCGACGTTCACGCCAACACCATCGGCTCGTGAAGTGATCGTAGACCAGTTACGAACAGGGCGGATACGAGGATCGGATCTTGGAAGCTTCCGGGATCGCACTCGGTTCCTGCGGCGATCGAAGGTAACGATTCTGACCCATGTTGTGTACAATGGCGAGCCTGTATCAGGAGCTGCGGTCTCATTGACTATCCGTGATCCAAACGGAAATGCCATCTCTCTACAGGCAACTACTGATAGCAATGGTTACGCCATCGCGAAATACCGACTTGGACGACGAGCGCCAACTGGTACGTACACGGTGCAGGTAGTGAACGTTACAGGACAAGATATCCAATTCAATGCAAATGCCTCGATCACCCAAACGACGTTCCTCGTTTCCTAGCGACTTCAGCCTTGGGTGACGACCATATTTACGTGGCTCGTGGTGATGGTGGCTTGTCAAGCCATCATCACCATTTTTTTGTTTTTGCGCCGAACTGGGTGTAGTCCGGGTTGACGCAATTGGCCTCCGCGCATACTATGGAAGTGTAACCAATTGTTGGCCCAATGCATCTGAACAGGAGGAAGCTGTGGAACCACGCTATGCCGATGAGCGAGATCTCGTAACAGCTCTGAAGGCTGGCGATCGAGCGGCATGTGCAGCGATGGTTGAGCGCTTCTCCCCACGTATTTACCGGCTGGCGCTGAAATTAGTCAGGGACCCAGATGAAGCGGAAGATGTGCTCCAAGAAACGTTTATCAGCGCCTGTGAACATGTGAGCCAATTTGAGGGGAGGTCTAGCCTGGGGACGTGGCTATATCGGATCGCTACAAATGCTGGATTGATGCACCTTCGTCGTCGCCAGCCGGATACGGTCTCTATGAACGATCCTGTCGAGTTGGAGGAGGGAGAATTCGTACCGCGACAGCTTGTCGATTGGGGATGGAATCCAGAGGACCATGCCCTTAATGAAGAATTGAAGCGCGTCATGGACGAAGCTATTGCCATGTTGCCGGAGACATTGCGGGCTGCATTCGTCCTGCGAGATATTGAAGGGCTATCTACGGCAGAGGCGGCAGAGGTTTTGGGGATCACTGAGTCGGCCGCCAAAGTGCGGCTGCACCGGGCCCGAATGCGTTTGCGGGAACATCTCTCCCGGTATTTTGCTGCTCACCAGGTAGCTGGCGCGAACGGAGGACAACGCGATGGCACGGACTGATGAGCGCAACGGTTGCCGGCAATTCCTGGCTTTCTTCTCTGATTACATCGACGGAGAGCTGGAAGCGGCGTTGTGCCAGGAAATTGAGGCCCATCTGGCCGCATGTGAGAATTGTCGCCTCGTCGTGGATACGTTGCGAAAGACGATCTTGTTGTATCAGATGTCTAGTCCGCCGGAATTGCCAGCAGATGTCGAGGAGAGGTTGTTTAAGGTCTTGGACCTTGAGCCGTATTTGAAGCATCATCGGGCTCATAAAGGTACATAGATCACGGCCGAGAGGCGCTGCTCCTAAGGGGGGAGCACGATCATCACTATCTTGAAGAGGGGGAATTTGACTGATGGGAGCTACTCAGCCACGAGTCATCGTCTTTACAACACCTACATGCACTTATTGTAATGCTGTGAAGCGATATCTGAAACGCCATAGAATACGATTCAAGGATGTGGATGTATCCCGAGACTCGCGGGCTGCACGAGATATCGTCCGTCGCACCGGGCAAATGGGAGTGCCAGTGATCGACATCGGAGGCAAGATCATCATCGGCTTCGATCGGCCTAAGATCGACAAGCTGCTAGGGTTGAGGAGGTAAGCAGGGATACTTGTTGCACTCAACCCCGGGCTCAGAATAGGAGCAGGGTATCTTGCGCGGGGCAGGGAACGGGAAGGCGAGGGACCAACGAGGTTCCGGTCTCCCCTTAGATATGGGTGGGATCAAGTCTACGAGGTGAGAGGGGAGGCCCTCGAGATATTACTTTGGCCTCCCAAACCTTTGCTTTCCATCAATCACAATTTGGAGGAGGGATTTACACATGCAACTAGAACCTTTAGGCGATCGTCTACTAGTCAAGGTCATCGAGGAGGAATCGCGCACCGCTTCCGGGATCATCTTACCGGAGACGGCCAAGGAAAAGCCACAGCGCGGTGAGGTTATCGCCCTGGGCGATGTGGACGAGGAGGATTTTCCCGTCCAAGTGGGAGATCATGTGCTCTATGCCAAGTATAGCGGCACTGAGATTCGTATCGATGGTGTTGACTACCTGATCCTCGACGTCAATGATGTCCTTGCTCGTATTAAGGACTGAACGATGGCAGTAGAGGCAAAGGTCACCTGGCAAGGGGATATGGAGTTCGAGGGGACGGCATCCTCGGGGCACGTCGTGACGCTGGACGGCGCTACCGAGCACGGTGGGCATGATGCGGGGTTCCGTCCCATGGAATTACTGTTGGTCGGGCTGGCGGGTTGCACGGCTATGGACGTTATCTCGATCTTGAGGAAGAAACGCCAGGATGTCACAGGCTTTGAGGTCAGCGTGAGGGGGGAGCGGGCTGAGCGGCACCCGCGTGTCTACACGGAGATCCACGTGGAGTATGTTATACGCGGGAATGACATCGCGCCGCAGGCTGTTGAACGAGCCATCCAGCTCTCCGAGAAGAAGTATTGCCCAGCTACAGCGATGTTGAGTAAAACAGTCCGCATCACAAGCAGCTTTCGCATTGAGGAGGCATAACTTTCAGCCAAACTGTGGCAGATCAACCGACCTGACAAGCCGGTTGTCTTCTGTCAGGACAACCGGCTTCGTATTCTATCTCAATTTGGTAACTATTGTGTAACCTATGCACGCTCATTGCATCTAAGTGAGCAGACAAGCCTAACGAAATCAGGAGAATGCGCACTATGCCGTTGATTAGCAAGCGCGATCAAGAGGTGCTGCGTAAGGAGTTCGGGCACCTGATTGATCCGGTTAAAATGATAGTATTCACTCGGAAGATGCAGTGCCAGTATTGTCGGGAAACGCGGCAGATCGTCGAGGAGTTAGCAGCACTTTCTGATAAGATTAACGTTGAGGTATACGACTTCGATCATGACAAGGAACAAGTAGAGGCTTACAAGATCGACAAAGTGCCGGCTATCGTGATCGCTCGTGGTGGTGAGGATCCTAAGGATTACGGGATTCGCTACTACGGTATCCCTTCTGGCTATGAGTTCAGCTCGCTGGTGGAGGATGTCTTGATGGTCTCCAGTGGCGAGTCCGGACTGGCTGATGAGAGCAAACGGGCGGTGGCGGACATCGCGATCCCGGTGCATATCCAGGTTTTTGTGACACCGACATGCCCGTATTGTCCTCTGTCCGTCCGGCTGGCTCACCAGTTAGCATTAGAAAGTGATTACATCGTAGCTGATATGGTTGAGGCCATCGAGTTCCCCACTCTGTCGGATAAATACCAGGTAATGGGTGTGCCTCGCATTATCTTCAACGAGGAGTACCACATCGAGGGCGCGGCTCCGGAGCCCATGATGGTAGATCGCTTATTACAGGCCGTGGAAGCAGAAAAGACCACAGCCTGAGCCCCATACCCCCCTCTAGGTGAGCGGGCTGGGGAGAGATCCCCAGCCCGCTTGCTGTGTCACCAGCCCTTTTGTCCGATTGACCAAATGCTTTGCCCCCTTTATAATCGGAAGCGATTAAGGTATGATTCGCCGACGTAGGGATGTCTCTTCATCGAAGGAGTCAGGTTGTGTTCCCCCGCCGATGGGTTGCCCTATTGGTGGCATGTGGGCTCTTACTGGTGCTCACCCAGGCCGTGTGGGCTGAGCCGGCCGCGCCGGGGATCTTTGCCCGCAGGGCCTTTTTGCCGCTGGTCGATGGGCAACAGGCTACCGGGGCGGGCGTCTCCCCGCATGGGTGGGAGGTTCAAAGCTCCATCGACTATGTGGTACAGCCCGACGATACGCTGGCCAGCATCGCCATCGAGTTTGGTCGCGATCTGACGGACATGGCCTGTGCCACCCGGTCCGCCAGCGAAGACCCCAGCGCAATCCGCCCGGGGCAAAAGCTCGCGATCCCAGCCCTGGGCACGGCGTGTCATATCGTGCGCAGAGGGGAGACACTGGATAGCATAGCGTCGCTGTACGGGGTGCCGGTTGAGGTGATCGTTGACAACGCGTGGAATGAACTGGACGGCCCGCCCTACGTTTTGCACCCAGGACAGCGGTTGCGGATTCGGGGAGCGCTAGATCCGCGTTTTATGAGCTCCTATCGGCCCCTCAAGCGCCATCGGATTCCATCTCGCGTGGCGGATAATGGGTTGCCGCTGGAAGAGTGGCCTTATGGCGACGGCCATTTCGTCTGGCCGGTGAAAGGCCCAATCACACAACGGTTCTCAGCGCACCATCGGGCGATCGACATCGCCGCGGACTTCGGAGAGGTTGTCGTCGCCGCGGACACCGGCACGGTGGTCAGAGCGGGATGGAATAACCAGGGCCTCGGCTACCGGGTCGTCATTGATCATCATATCAATTACGTGACCGTATATGCCCATCTGAGCGCGATCCTCGTGCGTGAGGGTGAGGTCGTGAAGAAGGGCCAGCCCATTGGCCTCATCGGCTCCACAGGCCACTCCACAGGTCCCCATCTCCATTTCGTCATTCGCGACTACGGAGTCGCTGTCGATCCGCTGACGTTGCTTCCCCCACAGTGATGTCACTCCTGTACCTCGCTTTTTCATAGCTTTATTTACTAGACATTTCAGTTATGTTAAAAGAAAAGAAGTGGTATTAATTTGTTATTTTGACGTGAAGCCCATTCGAGGGTATGATCCATCTAACCTCGATGGGGGTGCTGGCCGTGCGCAAGGATGTTTTACAGCGGTTGGAGCGATTGGCTTTCGCCCTCTTTCTGCTGGCGCTGGCGGGCAGCTTGCTGCTGGTCTGGAAGGGTAATCTGGATGCTCGCGTCAGCCGGATGATTGATCCCTATCCTCCTTTTACTCCCATACCCGGGCTGGAGGGACGAAAGGTAGGCCTGATCGCCGGGCATACGGGATCCGACTCCGGCGCCGTATGCCCCGATGGTCTGCGAGAGGTAGATGTGAACCACGCGATAGCGGTGCGGCTGGCCGAACGCTTACGACAAGCCGGGCTCCAGGTGGATGTTCTCGGCGAGTTCGACGATCGTCTCCCTGGCTATCGCGCCGACGCGCTGCTTTCCATTCATGCCGATTCCTGCATAGATGCCACGGGCTTTAAAGTCGCTCGGGCGAGCTTCAGCATCATCCCCGACGCGGACGACCGCCTGGTCGCGTGCCTGTATCGGATGTATGGTGAGACGACCGGGCTTCCTCGCCATCAGAGCAGCATTACCCATGATATGACTCAATATCACGCCTTCCGCGTGATCGATCCGAGGACGCCTGCAGCGATCATCGAGACGGGATTCCTGGGAGGGGATCGCCGTCTCTTGACCAAGGAGCAGGATCGCGTCGTTTATGGCTTGGCGAGGGGAATTATTTGTTTTCTGAAGGGGGAACAGCCATAGGGCGCTTGGGTTCTCCGGCCATGATCTTCATGATCCCCCATCCGGCGCGGTCGCCCGTGTAATCGTTGGCCGGCCCCGGCTCGGCTCCGAAGGTCAGAGTAACCCTCTTCCCACGCCACGGCGTCAGGTCTACGGTTACATCATGCCACCATTGGTCCTCCGGGCTGTTTCCCACATGCTGGCGTAGCAGTTCCGATGCGTTATCCCCATCGCTGATGGTCAGGACGAACGTCGCCCCATCACCGCCCCAGCCCCAGGTCATCGGGTCCATCGCCAGGCTCAGCCAGAGGAATGTGGGCTCATCTGGCAGCGTGATCTGGTATGCGGCCCGGGCGGGTGGAT